>NZ_DAMBTF010000030.1:0-30587 GCF_032054185.1 Proteiniclasticum sp. | reverse complement strand
GGACAACAGAAAGGAGCCGTTATAAAACCAGGTTACCTAGTTTTGCAACGACTCCTTTTATGTTATAATACATAGAGTAAATTTTTTACGGAGGTAAAAAGATGGTAAACAAACCCAATGTAAGAAAGAATGGTAGAACCAGTTCTTTCACTGTTTTCGCTAAATTTATGAAGTTCTTAATGATTGCAATAATAGTCTCAACTATGGTCGGTGGATTTTATGTGGCTAAGATCGTGCTGGAGATTGCAGAAGAGGCACCTGAAGTCAGCACCAGCCGTTTCCTTTCCCTTAACGAACCCAGTATCATCATGGATAACGAAGGTAACCAGATGGATCTTATTCATACGGATGAAGTGCGTTTCCCTCTTGCTCTCTCAGAGATGGGCGATAACATCAAAGATGCATTCATTTCTATAGAAGATGAAAGATTCTACAAGCATAAAGGTGTAGATTATAGAAGAACCATCGGTGTCACTGTGCGTGATGTAGTCGGTCAGATTACCGGAAACCGTGACATGCAAGGTGGTTCAACCTTAACTCAGCAGATGATCAAGAACACTTTCTTATCGAGAGAACAGAAATACGAACGTAAGATCAAAGAAATATTTATGGCCTTGCATGCCGAAAAGAGTCTGACCAAAGATCAGATACTGGAAACCTATCTGAACAGCATTTTCCTCGGTGGTCGTGCTAATGGAGTCGAAGCTGCCGCAAGACAGTACTTCAATAAGTCCGCTAAGGATCTCAGTGTTGTAGAAGCGGCATACATTGCCGGCACCACCCAGAGCCCTACAAGGTTCTATGCCTTTTCAGAAAGCTCACTGGCTGATCCTGAAAAGTACATCACCAGAACGAAACTCGTATTAAATGCCATGCTCGACAACGAAAAAATCAGTAAAGAAGATCACAAAAAGTATGTGGATGAACTAAATCTTGCACTCAAGACTGATGAGGAAAAAGAGCAGATGGTTGCTGAACTAGACGCCAAGCTTGCCGCTCAGCAGATCACTGCTGAAGAGCATTCCAGTACTATGAATAAGCTCGAAAGAGGCCTTGACTTTAAGCAGACAAGTATTGTATCTGATAAATACAATTATGAATATTTCACACGACCCGTAATCGATCAGGTCACACAGGACCTGAAAGAACAGAAGGGATATACAGACGAGGAAGTATCCGAGCTGCTTTCCTATGGCGGTCTCATCATTCATTCTACTATGGATAGAGATGCTCAGGAATTTGCTCAGGCAACCCTAGCAGATTTTCTGAATATCAATGCTGAATACATGGATAAATATGAAGTGTTTGACCGAGGAAAAGGCCAAACAGTCGTCAAAGAAGATAGAAAAGAAGCGGAAGCCGCATTTGCAGCTGTGGATTACCGAACAGGTCAGGTCAAAGTGCTCATCGGTGGTCGAAGTACTGAAATACCTTCAACTCCAAACCGTGCTTTCTATTCCCCTACCTTCGCTCTCCGCTATCTGAGACCTGTCGGTTCAACGACTAAGCCACTTACGATTTATGGACCTGCATTGGAGACAGGAGCTATCACCTTAGGTACTTCTGCTGTGGATAAACAGATCAATAAGCGTGCGGATGCTGAAATGCATAAGGCCGTTGCAGGTGATAGAGATGACTGGCCGAATAACGTAAATTTCAAATATACCGGCTATACTTCAATCAGAAAAGCAATTGTCAACTCCTACAATACCGTTTCTGCAAGGACATATTATGCGCTAGGCGCTGACAGACTGAACATATCAAGCAGCTTCGCGAAAAAGTTCGGTATAAAGGTTACCGATGATCTGACTGCATTAGGTAAAGGAACAGCAACCTTTGCAATCGGTTCAAACTTCCAGATGAATGAAGATGGCGGTAATCCGCTGATACTGGCAGGTGCTTACGGTGCATTCGGAAACAGCGGTATCGTTACTGAAAACGTACTGTACACTAAAGTAACGGACAGCTCAGGAAATCTGATTCTGGAGAATATACCGAAATCAGAACAGGTTATTTCCGCTCAGAACGCTTATCTTCTCTATGATGTCATGAAGGACATCGTAAAGAACAATGTGCCAAGAACCAGACTGACTGCGATGCCTATCGCAGGTAAGACAGGTACTGCAACGACAAATACAGAGAACCTCGCAACGGATCTCTGGTTTGCAGGGCTCTCCCCTTACTACTCAGCTTCCATCTGGATCGGTTCAGACAAACCAAGTCCGATTCTGAAACCTGGTTCAAATGCTAGAGTAAACTCCTACATCACACAGACAGCATATGGTAAGATCATGCAGTATCTCCATGAAGGACATGAAGTGAAAGACATTTCCAAGCCATCAGGCATCACTACAGCTTCATTCTGTATGGAATCCGGAGGAATACCTAATGAACAGTGTTATATTGCAGGAACCGTAGCAACGGACCTGTTCGTAACTGGAACAACCCCAAAAGAAGTATGTGATGTTCACACTTATACTCCTCCAGTAATTGATCCGATTCCAGAATTGCCTGCTCAGCCTACTTTACCTGTTATACCACCTGTTATACCACCTGTCACACCACCTGGAAACAACGGTAATGGTAACGGCAATGGCGGCGGCAACAATTAGACAGACCTTTCCAATATCATAAAACGAAATTCCCGTCATAGGATAATATTGCTATGACGGGTTTTTATATGAACCAGAACTATCTCAGAACCCTAATTTATAGGTATAATTAGTTATTGATTAACATAGTACAGGCAGGTGTCAAAATGGATAAAGAAAAACAGCTGATCGAATATATTCTACATGCATCAATTGATGAGATACTTGAAAACATCGACGAACTTCATCCTCTCGACTTTCTTGAAGCGCTTCAGGATTACGACGGAAACCCTTTTGACCTGCTTCAGAAGCTTCCTGACGAATATATCGCTATGGTCATAGATGAGTCTGAGATTGATGAAAAGTATAATCTTTTATCGATTTTTTCTCAGAATCAGAAACAGGAAATCATATCATACATGTCTTCTGATGAACTTGCAGATATGCTTGGCACCATTGATGAAGATAAGCAGCAGAATATTCTTGACGCTATGGAAGAAGAGCATAGGGAAGAAATGCGCGAACTTCTCTCCTTCAATCCTGAAACAGCAGGTGGTATTATGGCCACCGAGTTCATTTCTGTGAAGGAATATATGACTATTGATGACACCCTGATTTTTTTGAGAGCGATCTCCCCTAATGCGGAAACCCCTTACTATATATATGTACTTGATGATTCTGATGTGCTGAAAGGAATTGTTCCGATCCGGGCGATTCTTACTTCTCATCCTGATGTCGTTCTAAAGGATGTCATGATCGAGCATATTGCTACAATCCCTGTTAACATGGATCAGGAGGAAGTATCCAATATTTTCCAGAAGTATGGCTATATGGCTATGCCTGTAGTGAATGAAGAACATATCATGCTCGGTATCATCACTGTGGATGACATAATGGAAGTTCTCTCTGATGAACATACCGAAGATATGTACCGTCTTGCAGGGCTTGATGAAGAAGAGGAAATAGACGGCAGTGTGGCGGATTCCATCAGAAGCAGATTACCCTGGCTTCTTGTGAATCTTCTTACCGCAGTCCTTGCTTCTGCGACAGTCAGCCTCTTTGATGCCACTATTGCAAAGGTTGTGTCCCTTGCAGTATTCATGCCCCTTGTAACCGGTATGGGTGGCAATGCCGGTACACAGACGATGACACTTATGATAAGAGGTATTGCTCTTGGAGAGATTTCCTATGAAAATAAGAAGGACATCCTGAAAAAGGAATTTCTGGTAGGGGTTATTCATGGAGCTGCTCTTGGCAGTGTTGTAGCACTTCTTGGCGGTCTTTGGGAAGGCAGCTGGATTTTCGGTCTCGTTATCGGAGTTGCCATGTTTCTTAATATGGTTGTTGCTGCACTTTCCGGTTTCTTTGTACCGAATATTCTCAAGAAGATCAACATTGATCCTGCACTGGCTTCAGGAGTATTGGTCACAACCATGACCGATGTTTTAGGTTTCTTCTTCTTCCTTGGTTTTGCCACGATTCTCCTTAACTATCTGATCTAGTATCCATAACAGCAAGAAAAAACTGGAGCACTCTTTCTGATGATGAATCAGAAAGGTGCTCCAGTTTTCGTTTTAATATCCCAATGAGAATGGCAGTATGATTACCTCTATCCTATCCTTGACTCCCTGTCTTTTGATGAGCGTATATTCACTGCAGATCCGATCTGAAGATCGGCAGTCCATACAGTCTCCTTTCCTCACGCAGGGTGTGTCCCTATTCAGTCTGACATTGTTTGCAGGTGCAGCAGTTGATTTCACTCTACTGATCGCATCGTCTAAACTGGTGACGATTTTATTAATCCCCACAATGACGAACACTTTATCTGGACCATATAGTAAAGCGGCAACACGATTTCCGAAATGATCCACATTATACAGGTACCCATCCAGGGTTACTGCATTGGACGAAGTGAAGTAGTAATCAGCAGAAAAGCTCCTTCTGAACACTTCTTTCTTCCCCTCTGCAGTCAGCCCTTCCTCATATCGGTCAAAGAATTCCACATTCCGATTTCGGATATAATCAATGAGATCAAGTTCAAAAAGTGTCTGAGACCCGCCCACGGAAACCTTGCTTCCATCTGTAACGGTCATATCAAGATAGGAAAGAAGCTCTTCCTTAGTCTTCAGATAGGTGCCTTTCATATTGTTCCTGTCCAGATTCCTTATCAGTGTACTGATTTTCTCCTCATAGATTTTCTGTAAATTCTGATCCATCATTCTTCCCCCTGAAATCTTCTTGTATAAATTATATCTCATCCCAAACCGTAATAAAACCACCTGAAATTTTGATTTTCAAAATTTCCATAATTAAATATGATACAATCTAATTATAGAAATCACTTTTGGAGGTACTCATGATTGCAATTGTCTCACCTTCTAAAACCATGAAGGAAGAAAATGTCACCATAAAAACAACTAAGCCAAAATTTACCGAAGACACGAAAATTCTTGCTGACGACATGAAAAAGTACAATATCCAGGATCTGGAAAAACTCATGCATATCAGCAAAGACCTTGCGACACTAAACTATGAAAGATTCCAGAATTTTGGTAAGGCAAAAGCCTATCCCGCCTTATACCTTTTCAGAGGTGATGTATTCAGGGGAATTGATGCCGATACACTTAAAGAAGGTGATATTTCCTATCTGAACAGTCATCTGAGGATTCTCTCCGGTCTTTATGGCATACTCAGACCGCTTGATAAAATCAGACCTTACCGTCTTGAAATGGGCACAGGGCATAAAAACGAGCGCGGCAAGGATCTATATGCTTTCTGGGGCAGTAAAGTCAAAGAATATCTGGAAAAAGAAGCTAAGGATAATATCCTTATCAACCTTGCCTCAAAAGAATACAGCAAAGTCATCCGTCAGAAAGATATCGATCTGGACGTGTATGATATAGAATTCAGAGAAAAAAAGAACAGCAGATACCCTATCGTTGCCTATTATGCAAAAACTGCACGTGGTGAGATGGCAAGATATATGGCTGTAAACAATGTAACAGAAGTGGAAGAACTTAAAGGCTTCAATTACAGCGGATACTCATTTAATGAGACCCTGTCCAAAGACAGAGTTCTTGTCTTCACCAGGTCCCAGCACGCAGAATAAATAATCCCGTAGCTTATGATTTTCATCATTTCGCTACGGGATTTATTTGTGATCAGGTACTTAGCAGGAAATCACTTAATACATGATTGGAAAACTCTACACCCTTATCGGTGAATCTCAGATACTCATCTGTATCGACGAGCAGTCCATCTTCAATATGCTTTTGGATCACTTCTTCATAGAGACTTTCCATAGTGACATGGAAACGCTCAATAAATCTTTTCTTCTCGATACCTTTGAGCAGCCTCATGCCCATGAACACAAATTCCTCAACATCTTCCTCAAATGAATTCTGATGTTCGCGGACGGAGGCAGAGCCTTCTTCTTCCATTCTGCGGATATATCCTTCAACGGTACGGACATTTTCCTGACGTTCTCCATTCAGATACTCATGTGCGGAAGTTCCGCACCCAGCATAATCACGTCCTTCCCAGTACCGGATGTTATGCTGGCACTTCTTTCCTTGCAGAGCGTAGTTAGAGATCTCATATCGCTCATACCCGCCTTCCTGGAGTGTACTGATGACCAAGGCGTTCATTACTCGCTCAGTTTCCTCGTCTGGAAGATTCAGCTCGTTCTTCTTATGCTTATAATAAAACGGTGTAAATTCTTCTATGATCAGAGAATAGCACGAGATATGATCCGGTTTGAGATCCAGTACATCATCAAGTGTTTTCTTTAAGATGGTGACATTTTCATTGGGCAGACCATAGATGATATCCACATTGATGTTGTCAAAACCCATACCTCTTAGCATAAGATAATTCTTTCTGAATTCGTTGAATGTATGAATCCTTCCGATATCCATGAGGATATGATCATTAGAAGACTGGAGTCCAATAGAAAGACGATTTATGCCCATGCTTTTGATCACACGCGCCTTCTCTTCTGTCAGATTTCCCGGATTGCATTCCATGGTGAATTCATACTCTTGTGTCAGTTTAAGGCCTTTCAGAGAATCTGAAAGAACGCCTAATTCTTCTGCGGACAGAAAGGAGGGCGTTCCTCCACCGATAAATACTGTATCAAATACTTTATCTTTTGTCTTCAATCGGATTTCTTTATCCAGCGTTTTCAGATAAGGCTCTACATATTTTTCCTTTCCGGAATAGGATGCAAAGTCGCAGTAAAAGCATTTCTGTGCACAGAAAGGAATATGAATATATAAACCATAAGTTTTCAATGTTTTCACCTACTCAACTTTCAGGACGCTCATAAATGCCTCTTGAGGCACCTCCACCGAACCTACTTGCCTCATACGTTTCTTTCCTTCTTTCTGCTTTTCAAGCAGCTTTTTCTTTCTCGTGATGTCTCCACCATAGCATTTTGCGAGAACGTCTTTTCTCATGGCTTTAACAGTCTCTCTCGCGATGACCTTAGAGCCGATAGCTGCCTGAATCGGAATCTCAAACATGTGTCTTGGAATGACTTCCTTCAGTTTTTCTGCAATGTTCCGTCCTTTGACGTAAGCTCTGTCCTCAGGTACGATCATGGATAGTGCATCTACAATTTCACTGTTGAGTAGTATGTCCAGTTTGACGAGCTTGGTTTTCTGGTAGCCTGCCAGTTCATAGTCAAGTGAAGCATACCCTCTGGTTCTTGACTTCAAAGTGTCGAAGAAATCATAGATAATTTCGTTAAGGGGCACAATGTAGGTGACAACAGCTCTTGTCTGCTCTACAAACTCCATGCTCACATAGACCCCTCTTCTTGACTGACAAAGATCCATAACAGCACCGACATAGTCTGAAGGTGTGATGATTGAAGCTTTTACAATGGGCTCTTCCATGAAGTCAATCTCAGTCGGTGCCGGCATATTCGTCGGATTTGTAATCTGAACTGATGTACCATCTGTTTTAAATACGTTGTAGATAACCGATGGTGCAGTCGTAATAATCGGAATATCAAATTCCCGCTCGATTCTTTCCTGTATGATTTCCATATGAAGAAGTCCGAGGAATCCGCAACGGAATCCGAATCCCAGAGCAATGGAAGATTCATATTCGAAGTCAAGTGCGGCATCATTGATCTGAAGCTTCTCCAGAGCTTCCTTAAGCTCCTCATAGTCAGCTCCATCAACAGGGTAAATTCCGCTGTAAACCATAGGAATCGCTTTCTTGTAGCCAGGCAGTGCCTGAGTCGCAGGATTTTTTGCGGTTGTAACCGTATCTCCTACTCTTGCATCTCTGACATTCTTTATACTTCCTGTGATGTAGCCAACATCTCCTGCCTTAAGTTCGCTGACGGGGAGGTATTCAGGTACAAATACGCCAACTTCCGTTACTTCATATTCCTTCCCTGTTGCCATGAACTTAACTTTCGTACCAGGTCTGATGGTTCCTTCCTTGATTCTCACAAAAGATACAACGCCCTTGTATGAATCATATGTGGAGTCAAATATCAGGGCTCTTAACGTTCCATCCTCATCTCCTTCTGGAGCTGGGATATGTTCTACTATACCTTCAAGAACGTCAATGATATTCAGCCCGGTTTTGGCGGATATTTTAGGACAGTTTTCCGCTTCCAGTCCGATGACATCCTCTATTTCCTTAACGACTTCATCCACTCGGGCTGAAGCCAGATCGATTTTATTGATTACAGGCAGTATTTCAAGATTATTATCTACAGCCAGATAACAGTTTGCCAGGGTCTGAGCCTGAACTCCTTGGGTTGCATCCACAACCAGAATAGCACCTTCGCAAGCCTGCAGACTTCTAGAGACTTCATAGTTGAAATCTACATGACCGGGTGTATCTATAAGATTGAGGACATAATCGCCATCCTCTCTTTTATAAATCAGTCTCACTGCTTTAGATTTTATTGTAATACCTCTTTCCTGTTCCAGATCCATACTATCCAGTACCTGTTTATCCATCTCTCTATGAGACAGTGTACCGGTATATTCTATGAGCCTGTCGGCTAAAGTGGATTTTCCATGATCGATATGTGCAACAATGGAAAAATTCCTAATTTTCTTTTGTCTTTCACTCTGCATTACTTTCACCTCTTAACTTTTTCCCACATTATATTATAACATAGGATGGTCAATACGGAATTTTATTTCGCTTAATCATGGAATAAGTATAACCGATTAATTCCTTACATGACATAGAATGCTGTGAATCTTTTAAGACTCAAGCAATCACTCTTTCTCGAACTAATTTATTCTAGTTGAATACTTTCCCTCCCTCAGTGATGATATTCTGTCCGGTAATATAGTTAGAACCTTCTGAAGCTAAAAAACACTAGTTCTTGAACATTCTCTGGTTTCTGTATCTTCCCCCATAAGATTCCTTCCGCGAACTCGTCAAAAGCTTCCCCCTTTTCTGAGCCCTTGTGCTCCATCATCTTACGATCTTATCTGTCTACATAAAAATCACAACTATACCTGGATATTATGATTTACCGTGTTTTATACTGAGCAACCTCTTAGCAGCTATCTGAGCCCCCCATAACCGAGAATTAAGAGGGATAATATATGCCAAGCAGTTCAAAACTTTCCAGTTCTCTACTAGTGCATGCATTAATGACATTGCCTCCATTTTCCTCCTTCTTCATTTCATTTGCCGAGACCTGTATACCGTAAACCACACCTTTAATATTGATATCAAATGCTTCATCCATGAGCACAGACTCTCTTCCTGTTTTGCTTTACTAGAGTAAGTTCCACATAATTGTCACTAACCGGAACTTAAAAAATAACTTAGGGGGGCAACATCACAGTTTTCCATTTCTCTCCTAATATAATATATTTTAATTATGCTTGAATCTCTAATGCCAGAATGATATAATACCAATGTTAAAGACTCGCAAGCATATTTCCCCAAATTGCTAGAGTTAACCCTTTAGGTAATATTGAAAAATTATATTACTGAAAAATAATTGGAGGGGGTGAAATAGTGGCAAATATAAAATCAGCAAAAAAGAGAATTAAGGTAACACAGGCCAAGACACTTAGAAACAAAATGGTTAAATCTGCACTCAAGACTTCTATAAAGAAGTATGAAACTGCACTTAATGCAGGTTCTGCAGACGAAGCTAAGGTACTTCTGGTTTCTGCAATTAGATCCATAGATATGGCTGCATCTAAGGGAATAATTCATAAGAACGTTGCTTCAAGAAAGAAGTCCAGACTTACACTTAGATTCAATAAATTAGCATAATTGACACCCGAGAGTAGAGAAATCTCTACTGCTCGGGTTTTTGCTTAACAGAAGGACCACACAGCTGTGTGGTCCTTAACGCATATAACATTTACTTTGCGTCTCTTGCATTTACGATGGACAGAATCATCATCTCAAGCAGTGACATCGTCTCCACTGATGTGGTCTTTAAAATAAACTCATGATCCAGAAGTGCTTTAAACAGTTTCTGGTATTCACTGAATGAAACAGCTCCTGCAATTTTAATCATTCTATCCGCATACCATGCACTTCCCGTTCTCAGCTGTTTCATGATTTCCTGTTTGGCTGCATTCTTCTCGATAAGTATCCTGATTTTGAAGAGCAGTCTCAGTCTCGATCCGATGAGCCCTATGACCATCTCCGCCTTTTCTCCCCGATAAATTAGATCATTCACAAGGTTAAGAATATCCCTGATATTTCTGCCCAGTCCTCTTTCGGTGAATATCAGATCAAGGAGATTCATGACATGTCGTTCATCAGAAACTTCAATCATGGTGAGAACATCTTCTTTTCTGATCTCACGTCCATCAGTATATGCAATGAGCTTATCAATTTCTTTTTCCAGCTGTAGAGAGTTCCCTTTAAATACTTCACTAATAAATGGCGGTATGGTCTTGCTGATCTCAATGCCTTTTTCTGCAAAAAGCGATTCTATGAGCCCTACCATTCCTTTTGGTTTCAGCGAGTCAATCCCTTCAATGATACTCAAGCTGCTGATTTTCTTTTTCAGATTATCAAGATAGAAATTCTTCTTGCTGAGTTCATTTTCATACTTATAATATCCCACAAAGTATAAATCTTCTCGTGGATCAGCCAGATACCCTTCTATAAGCTCTCTCATGGGCGAAGAGGGACTGCCGTCCATAAAGTGACAGTTAGACACTTCCACCAGAATATCCTCACTGAACATGGAATACGTTGATATGGCGTTCTGTATGTCTTCATATGTACAGCGATTACCGTCAAGTCTGATATGACTGAGAGAATCTTCTTCTTTAATGACATGTTTTCTGATTTCATCTCTGACCTGAAAAATCAGCTGTTCATCTTGTGCATATAGAAAATATGCTTTTTTCTGACCTTTCTTCGCGATTTCTCTTAACTCTAAATAATCCACTATCTTACCCTCATTATCCTTTCACCGAAAAAAATAAACCCTTTTACCAGCATCACACCGCCGTGATACTTCAGATCCCTTTCAAGGAAGAGCTCCTCACCATCTATATAGATATGAGGCACCTGCCTGTCCTTATCTGCTGGTTTAAGCACAATCTTTCGCTTGTCAACCAGGACCGTCTGTTCTTTCCGAAGAGGGATGAATCCGCCTTCGGCTACTCTATAATCCATAATATCATAATTACTGAAATTATGGGTTATCCGTATATATGGATAACCGAATTTATTGTAGATTTTCAAAGAACTTCCCCAAGGCAGGCTCACAGATAAAAGAAGGAGTGTAATGAATACGGCTCTTTTATAGGCACGCTTAAAGTAAAATACCGACGTTATGGCCAGATACGGGACATAATTATAGATGAGGTGTGATAGATCGATGCTCAGAACATAGCTTCCCATAAAGCCGGCAAGATGTCCTGCAAGGGTAAAGAACACTTCAATAAACGGGAGTATGGCAGCACAAAGTAATGGAATCTTCATCAGAAGTATACCCATGAAAGAAAGGTATGTCACTATCGTATAAACAGGTACAAGGAACATATTCCCTAAAAAAACACCGAGTGAAAAATCGGGTGAAAAAGAAAGAATGAGCGGTAAAGATAGAGACAGCGCCGCAAACGTCAGGGAAAATGACTTCATCATAAAAGCAGGCAAACCATGCATATACTTCATTATCGATTCATGGAAAAGAATGATGCCAAGCGTCGAAAGGTAGGTTAGCAGAAATCCGGTTTTGAAAATGATATACGGGCTGAGAAAAACCTGTATGAACATCGCAAAGAATAATCCTGTAACCGGATCCACATCTTTTCTGAAATAAAAAGCCAGGGTTCTGTGAGCGAGGGTAAGTATGGTTCTGTAACCAGGAATACTGTCGATGAAGAACGCATATGCTCCTAGAAGTATCACCCGACTTCTCCCAAGCTTTAACTTTTTAAGTGCCATATCCAGAAGACCAAAATGAAAGCCGGAAATGGAGAGCACATGCATAATACCCATGGATCTCATATCCCTGAGCCGCTTCGCATCTACATCATCATTATGCCCAAGAACCAGTGAAGCCATTAGCCTCCCCTGATCGTAACCATAGGTATCGATCGCTTCTTCAATCAGAGTCTTTTTCAGGTCTTTCAGTTTTGTCACGACATCTTCATGTACTGACGGATTGATCAGTGTGAGTCTGCCGACATATCCGTTATTCCCGTAAGGTAAGGGTTCAAGAAGGAAATGCGCTGTTATGATATTTCCGGGTTTCAGAAACAGTTCACCGATCTGAATCTCATAACGTCGGAACCCGTCTCTCACTACAGCAGTCCTCTGATATACGGCGGTAACTCTAACCTGAGATGGAACAACCGGCATGTAATATAATTCCAGGGATAGACAGGCAAGTAATGGTGCAGTAATAAGTACAGTGAGCAGTCTTCTCTTGCATTTTGCTATGATGGGTATGAAAAGACATAATATCAGAAACAGAATCAGAGCAGAATCAGCAGACAGCAGATAGATACTGATCATGAAAAACAGTACAGTGACCGCTAATATATGCACTCTTGATTTTCCATGAGGCTAAGAAGCTTCTTCCTCGCTCTTTTCTCTTCTCTGGAGACATAAACCTGAGATTTATTGATTTTATCCCCGATCTCCTGCTGGGACAGATCATCAAAATAACGATATCGGAGTATTTTCTTCTGAATCGGCGTTACCTGTTCAAGCAGATTCTCCACTAATAGTTTATTATGGGTTTCTTTCAGGTGATTCCACTCATCGTCCCCCTCTCCACGATCATTACGGATATATTCCATGATTTCTTCATGACATTCCATCACATATCCTTCACTGTTCCTAAGATGAATCGAAGATATACTGATTTCCCTTCTAGAATGCTCTTCATAGATTCTCTGAACCTCACCTCGAATCAGATAATAGGCGTACGTGACAAATTTGTTCCCCATTTCAGGTTTGAAATTTTTGACCGCCTTAAGCAGACCCAGACATCCTGCCTGAAATACATCCTCCATATCTGACGGATTCGAAGATGCATAATAATAGTCCTTTATGATTTTGTAGATCAGCGCTTTGTTGCACTCAATGATTTCCTCCTCAGCGTCCTTGTCACCCATTCTTATTCTCTCGATAATTTCTTCGTTACAGTAGATATGAATCAGCTCCTTTCAAACCGTATGACCTAAAATTACAGGTTATTACGGAATTCCACAAGAAGATTCAATCGACAGTGTAACAATATATGATCTATATTGCATATTTCATTAAAAAAATCGCAGATTCATATTAAATTCTTTAAAAGCATCATTTTCGTCAATTATTTATCAATATTTACATCGATAAACAATTCATCTCATATACTTGATATTTATTTTGCCATTCTTTTATTGATTATAATTAAATTAGCATATATTAATATCTATTAATAATATTAATTATAGATACTTCAATTTTCTTCAGTTCATTTCTTTATTCAACTTCAAATATCCAGTTAACTTTGACGAAAACTATATTCCCAGAAAATCTGAATATTTTTTTGCCATTTCGCTAAACATAAAAAAGAGAGCCGAAGCTCTCTTTGAAATGTTATTTTACATAATTGACCGGGTTCTGATGAACACCATTTACTCTTATTTCAAAGTGAAGATGTGGACCAGTACTTGAACCGGTGGAACCGATATATCCGATTGTCTGACCTCTACCAACTGTCTGCCCGTTCTTCACCGCAAAACCGCTTAGATGAGCATATAGTGAGGCAATTCCGTTTCCATGATCAACGATGATGTAATTTCCATAACTTGAGTTGTAGGTTCTTACAATAACTGTTCCAGCCTTTGTTGATCCTACTGCTGCACCCATCGGTGCTGCATAATCTACTCCTCTATGCATCTGTCTTCTGCCAGAAATTGGATGAATACGATACCCGTAAGGTGAGCTGATTCTTCCACCTACCGGTCTGACAAAACCGCCTGATGACACAGGTGCGCTCGCAGCTGGCTTCTGATTCTTACCTGCATTAGCCTTGGCTCTTGCTTCTGCTTCTCTTCTTGCTTTTTCCTGAGCTGCCCGGATGACTCTTTGAACTTCTTCTTCAAGCTTCTCATTTTCTTCCATGATGTCGCCGATAGCATCTGCTATTTCATGTTCTTCCTGAGTCATATTGGCGAGAAGATTTTTCTTTGATTCTTCCAGATTTCTCTGTTCAGCCAGTTTGCTTTCAACGCTTGATTTCTCAGAAAGCAGTGATGCTTTTTCGTTTTCAAGAGATACCTTTTCGGTATCAAGTTTAGCTTTTATTGTTTCTGATTCTGCTTTATTCGCTTCCAGTTCAGCTCTCTTTGTCTCAAGGTCAACTATGATTCCATCAATAATTGCCATGACTTCTCTGTCTTTCTCAGCCATTTTTTCAATGAACATCAGTCTTTCTGTAAAGTCGACAATACTTGTTGACTGCATTAATGTAAAGATCATGCTGCCGAAAGAATTAAATTTATATGCTGAACGTACTCTTTCTGAAAGTATATCTTCCTGCTTGGTCAGTTCTTCTTCCTGACCTCTGATCTCATTGATCTGTGTTACAATTCCCGCTTCCAGTTCCCCGATTTTAAGGACCATAGCTTCTATATCTTTCGCTTTCTGTGTGATACCAGATTCTTTTGCGGCGATGTTACCGCTAAGCTTATCTATCTCACCTGAAAGCTGATTGATGTTGCCTATAATTTTTGACACTTCAGAACTAACGGCATTCTTCTTCTGCTGAACATCCTTCTTTTCACTGGATAGTTCATTGATTTTGCTGTTGTTCTGGTTGATTTTATTCTTATACTTACTTGTATCGGTGGCATAAACATTAACGGATGTTACAATTAACAGCGCTGCGACAATACTTGTAATTTTCTTTTTCATAATTCCCTCCTGTTTCCATAAAGTCATTTTACACTATCTTCATGGAAAAATTAAGGTATATTAATAAGTTTCACATTTACATATAATACCAGTTTGTAATAATGTAATAGTCTAATTATTTGAATTTACTGAATATTATCTATGAAATCCTCTCTAATATAACGTATTGAATATTCTGACTGCTTCTATAGATGATCTGAGAATACGGTATCACCTAGCTTAATAGCTGATTTAATTCAAAAGCGGGCTGCACTTTTCTTTCTTAGGATGGTCACAGAAGTTTGCGAATGATTTTCCTTCTGTCTCATCGCGTATAAGAAAATCAAAAGAAAAACCTGCAGCTTATCATCGGCTGCAGGTTAAATCAGTTATTTATTTTTCTTGTCTTTCTTCAACTTTATCACTTTCTGCCTGGTAAATTCTTCACGTTCTTTTTCTTCCAGTGCTTCAGTAATGAATTTTATATTCTCTTCAAACCCCGGAATCACAATATTCTGTAGAGCATTTGCTCTTTTCTGCGATTTTCTGATGGCATTAGCAAGTCTATATACGCTGTTTTCCACCTCAGCCAGTACTACAGTCAGGTTCTTCACTTCATGGAACATACGATAAGCATAGTCGAACTTTGTATTCGCTCTCTCCATACCATATGTCAGCTTTAAAGGATGACTTTCATAAATGACCTTTGGAATTTCCACACCCATTACACTTCGATAAGTCATGGTTATCCCATCATCAATGGGTACCATATTGGTAAGATCGGAAATGATTCCAAGTGTAGTGTTCGCTTCCTGCAGAGCCTGATAAGCTTTACCGAAGACTTCAGAAATTTCATCTCTCAGCTTCTTGATGTCATCAAGATTTGTCATGATTTCTCTGATGAGAATATTTCTTTTTCTGTCCATCAGGTCGAACCCGACTTTTGCAAGGGCATTAGACTTCTTGATTGCCATAAGATTTCCTTTAGTCGGAAATACTTGTTTATTTGCCATAATTACTCACCATCCGTTGTGAGCTCTTTGATGATCGTCCTTTCTGTGAGATCAAATCGACTAAACGCACGTTCGCGATCATGATATTTATCCAGAAATTCAGAGTCAATTCTGTCAAGTTCCTGTTTAGGAAGAATGGATAGAAGATCCCAGCCAAGTCCAAGTGTATCAATGACATCTCGATTGCTTTCCATTCCCTGTGCGAGGAATTCTGATTCAAAGAGCTGACCGAATTCGATGTACAGTTTGTCCACATCGCTTAATTCTTCTTCACCTATTACCGATGCAAGACTTCTCGCATCCTGTACTTTAGCGTAGCAGGCAAATAGCTGATTAGCTACGGAGGAATGATCGCTACGAGTATACCCGTCACCGATACCATCCTTCATAAGTCTAGATAGTGATGGAAGTATTCCGACTGGTGGATAAATACCCATCTGATGCAGTTCTCTGTCGAGGACAATCTGTCCTTCAGTGATATATCCAGTAAGATCTGGAATCGGATGAGTGATGTCATCATTAGGCATTGTCAGAATTGGTATCTGTGTAACTGAACCCTTTGCCCCTTCGATGATACCTGCTCTTTCATATAAGGAAGATAAATCAGAATATAAATATCCCGGATATCCTTTTCTTCCTGGAATTTCACCCTTACTGCTTGAAAACTCTCTTAAAGCTTCGCAGTATGAGGTCATATCGGTTAATATGACGAGGATGTGCATATCATGCTCATAAGCAAGATACTCCGCTACTGTCAATGCACATCGAGGAGCGATGGTACGCTCAATGATCGGATCATTTGACAGGTTGATGAACATAACAACATTTTCCATTACCCCGGCTTCTTCAAGAGATCTCTTGAAATAGTCCGCTACATCATTCTTGACGCCCATTGCGGCAAAAACAACTGCAAAGTTCTTTCCATCCCCTTCAGAAATCTTAGCCTGTTTTACGATCTGTATCGCAAGTTCGTTATGCGGCATTCCTGATCCTGAGAAGATCGGAAGTTTCTGACCTCTGATCAGAGTCGTAAGCGCATCTATACTTGATATCCCTGTGTTGATATAGTTTCTTGGATAAACTCTGGAAACAGGATTAAGCGGTAGTCCGTTTATATCTGCCATTTTGTCCGCAAAAACTTTCCCTAGGCCGTCTATAGGCTTTCCGGAACCATTAAAAATTCTTCCCAGCAGTTCTTTCGACAGTGGGATTTCCATAGGCTTACCCATAAATCTTGTCTTTGTATTTTTGAGGGAGAGTCTGTTTGTACCTTCGAAAACCTGTACAACAACCCTCTTCCCTTCGATCTGAACCACACGTCCCATTTTGTTCGTGCCATCATCCATTGAGATTTCTACCATTTCTTCGTATCCCACATTCTCTACATTATCGAGAATGACCAATGGCCCGTTTATTTCACTTAGTCCTAAATATTGAAGGCTCAACTGATTTCCTCCTTTCAGTTTAATATACCTTGGCTATTGCATTTTCAATCAGACGGAAATAATCATCAAGCTTTCCAATATCATCATTGGGCACATCATATTTCATTCTGGTGACCTTTTCAAATATTCCGGTACCGATAAGCATGTTCAATGATTTCCCTGAAAGCAGATAATCGCTGGCTTTCTTATTGAGATAAAGGATGACATCCATCATCTTCATCTGTTTTTCCAGAGGTACATATGTGTCGTCTTTGTGGAATGCATTCTGCTGCAGGAATCCTACTCTGATCACTTTTGCCGTTTCAATGACAAGTTTCTGATCATCAGGAAGAACATCACTTCCTATAAGCTTTACAATTTCCATCAGCTTATTTTCCTCGGCAAGTAATGTAGTAATTTCTTTTCTGTTCAGTAAAAACCTAGGGCTTATATTTTTATTGAACCATCTGGATAAATCAACGATGTATTCTGAATAAGACTGATTCCAGTTAATTGCAGAATAATGTCTGATATAGGCAAGCTGCTTGTCTAGTGCCCAGAAGCAGCGTACAAATCTCTTGGTGTTCTGAGTTACGGGTTCAGAAAAATCTGCTCCCTGTGGAGATACCGCGCCAATGATGGAAACCGAACCTTCTGAGAAGTTCAGATTTTCAACATAGCCTGCTCTCTCGTAAAACTGTGCAATTCTGCTTGGGAGATATGCAGGGAAACCTTCTTCCGCCGGCATTTCTTCAAGTCTTCCGCTGATTTCACGCAAAGCTTCAGCCCATCTTGATGTAGAGTCAGCCATCATCGCCACATGATATCCCATGTCTCTGTAATATTCAGCAAGAGTTACGCCAGTATAGATACTAGCTTCTCTTGCCGCAACAGGCATATTGGAAGTATTGGCAATCAGCACTGTTCTTTCAAGAAGAGGTCTGTTGGACTTCGGATCGATAAGTTCCGAGAATTCTTCAAGAACCTGTGTCATTTCATTTCCACGTTCGCCGCATCCCACATAAACGATGATGTCGGCATCACACCATTTCGCCAGCTGATGCTGGGTCATGGTCTTACCTGTTCCAAAACCGCCAGGTATTGCAGCCGTACCACCTTTTGCTATAGGAAACAGCGTATCAATAACTCTTTGTCCTGTAATAAGAGGGATGGATATCGGCAGTCTCTTTTTGATGGGTCTAGGGGTTTTGATCGGCCATTTCTGGATCAGTGTCAGTTCATGAATTTCATCATTTTCATCTTTGATCTTCACGACGCAGTCATTGATGGTGTACTGACCGTTTACAGCAGTCTCGATAACTACTCCTGATAATGCAGGAGGTACCATAAGCCTGTGTTCAATCAGCTCAGTTTCAGGAACCACACCATATATCTGTCCAGGTAAAAGCTGATCACCAACTTTGACCTTCAGTGTAACATCCCATAATTTTTTATTGTCTAAAGCTTCCACATTACTTCCAGGCTCGATAAAAGCTCCGGATTTGACAGCAATGTCTTTCAATGGTCTTTCGATTCCATCAAAGATATTTTTTATAATACCAGGCCCAAGTGTAACTGATATCGGTGTTCCTGTAGGAAATACAGGTTCATCCGGCTTCAGACTGGTTGTACTCTCATAAACCTGAATTGTTGTAAATTCCTTGTTTATGGATATAACCTCACCAAGAAGCTGATTATGCCCTACATAAACCATTTCAAGCATTTCAAAATCTCTGGTTTCTTTAACCGTAATTACAGGACCATTGATGGAATATATCTTATTTTCACTCAAATTATCACCTCTTCGCATTTCATTCAATGCCCTGTGAACTTAACCTATTATCAGTTCAGAATTGGCATAAAACATTTCTCTTTCTTCTTTCAGCCGTGCATCATAGGTTTCATTGATGATGATTCTATCCTGATGATATTCGAGTATAAATCCACCAATTTCGATGCTTTCATCTGGCCTGACCACTGTCTGTCCACTGAAGCCTGCACTAAGCTCATCAGCCAGTTTCATATCTTTGAGTGCAAGTTTCAATATTCCTTCAGAATGATATTGAGTGCTTAAAAGTCTGATTCTTTCTTTCATCTTTTCCTTATAATCATCAGTCTTTGTATATTCTACAAGTTTCTCTCTGATCTCAAGGAAAAGATTATTGATCAGCTCCTGCCTCTTTTTCATCAGCTTTCTCTGATTATCATCAGCCATTCTGCTGAGTGAGATTGCATGTTCGCTATCCATTGAAGATACTTCCTGATTAACGATGATTTCAGCATTATTTCTGGCAGTCTCTTCTAGTTCTCTGATATTTCTATTTTCAATGTTGTGAATTTCGGTCTGGATTTTCTTTATTTCACCTTGAGAAACTCTCTCAATCTCGTTCTTAAAGTACTCTTCCAGCTCTTCAATCGTATTATACTGCATTCTTCTCACCTCATAATTTCACGCCGATGGCTTCACTCACATATCTGTCAATGGTTTCACCGATTTTGTGTTTACCATGACGATCTGGAACTTCTACAATCAACGGTTTGAGCTGTCTTAGTTTCAGTTCGGAAATAACCTCTGGGCAGGTTTCAATGAGTTTTGTTGTAATAAGCACAATGGCAATCTCTTCATCATGCATCGCTTTTTCAAGTTCTCTAAGAACCTCACGTCGCTCATGGACTACAACTCCCTCGATCCCTGCCAGACGCATTCCCATTTGGGTATCGATGTTATCGCTTATCAGGAAAAACTTCATAGAAACCTCCTTATGGGTTTATAGCTTATTAATGATCAGGATAGAAATAAGTAGTCCGTAAATCGCAACACCTTCACCAAGTGCAACGAAGATCAGAGACTTACCGAAGTTCTTTTCATTCTCTGAGAATGCTCCAATAGCAGCAGGTGCAGCAGCTGCAACGGCAATACCGGCTCCTAATGCTGACATTCCTGTTGCTAAAGCTGCACTGATGAATCCTAGACCCTGTGCAGTTGTACCCATGATTCCACCAGCTGCGGCTGCTGTCTCTTCTGCAGCAAGTACAGAAAAATCACCAGCTGAGAAAACAACTGAACCGATAATGACGACAAAGAACATGACAATATGTGTGATTAGTCTTGTCTTAGCTGACTGTCCACTGATCTTGCCCTTGAACACCTTAACAAGCGGTAAAGAAATCAGTACGATCAGCACCAACGGGATAAGTAATTCAACAATATTTAACATAATTTAATCCTCCATTATAATGTTTCTTTTAATGATTTGAATGGGACACCGTCTCCAGTATAATATCTGGAAAACATTTCATAAAATTCAAGTCTAAGTACCTGAATACCTACAATCAGACCTTCAAGCGCCATAACAAACAGATTACCGAATACGAACACTACTGGTCCCGCATTTCCGGTCATTTCCATCAGACTGGATACCACAAGCATCATACCGGCATGAGAAAGGACGAACCCTGCAACTCTCATATAGGACATAGTGTTTGTGATGTAGGAAAGGATAATTTCAAAGAGTTCAAAGAACGCTTCCGTGAAAAATCCTCCAAATCCGTTAGGGAACATTTTTTCGCCATGAACTCTTCTCTCCAGCGGTTCCTTCAGGAACATCAGCAGTAATGGCAGTCCGACAAATAATATAAGTGTGACAGGATTGAACAGATTCGCGATACCGCTTAACATAAGTCCAGCTCCGCCAATAGCGAATGTGTAAAGAACAATTCCCGCAACACCGTTATGGGAAAGAAGCATTTCAACTATATGTTTTCTCTTGTAGTTGATGTAGATATTGATACCAATAGTTGTTATGATCAGCACTGCACCAATTGCAATTGCAGAAAGAAGCAGTGTCATCGTGAAGCCCGGATCCATAGTATGGATAGGCTTTCCTGGCAGTCCCAGTACATTAATATAGAAAGGATCGAGCAGATGTTCATTTCCGAATACAGATCCATATAGCAGTCCGAAGATTGCTGATGAGAATCCGATTCTGATACCCACTGCTCCCAGTTTCATACCCTTAAATTTGTACATCGCCCAACCTAGAAGTGCAAGAACCAGTCCTTGACCCACATCTCCGAACATGATTCCAAAGAGTAGTGTATAAGTGAGTGCGACAAACGGTGTAGGATCGATATCCTGGTAATTGGCAACACCATACATCTCGACAAACATACCAAAAGGTTCGGAAAACCATCCATTCTTGAGTTTTGTAGGTGGTGTCAGTCTCTTGTCGTTTGTTGCAGGTCTGACTTCAATTTCCACATCTTTCAGATCTTCAAATTTCTTCTGAAGTCCTTTTATATCATCTTTTGCCATGAAACCTGTTATGGAGAACCTTCCTCCAAGACCTATAACATACTTTCGAGCTTCAAAAATATTACTCACATGTTCCAGAACAGATGTGAACATCGAGTAACGGTCCTTCGTTCTTTCAAGAAGTTCCAACTTGCTCTCTTCCAGTTTCATAAGGTCCTTCTTCAGGCTTGCGGTTTCCTTTTCCAGCTCATCCTCGGCCTGCTCTGGCGTACCATGGACGAAATCCGGAATATGTATTCTTTCAAAATAAAGAGATGAGAACACATTATCCACTTCTCTTTCATATTCCTGACTTGTGATATAAATACCCCAGCTGTAGTTATTGTCTTTACTGAAGGAATTCCAGATAAACGGTCTGTTCGTATAAAACTTCAGCTTCTCTTCGCTGTCCAGCGGAAGTCTTCCTACACGGCTGTTCAGATATCGGCATCCGAACAGATCATCAAGTGAAACATCAAGTGAACCGATGTTCTTGACCTGCTTAAGTGCATCTTCGTTTTCCTGTATAAGCAGTTTTATTTCTTTGATATTTGAATCAATCTGATCGAACTTGTCATGTGTTCTTTCTATATATCTACTGATGCTCTCAAGATCACAATCCTGAACATCGACATCTCTCTTGTCGATTTTCAGTCCCATCTCAGCTTCGATTTCTCTAATTCGATTGAGCATTTTCAGATAAGGATTTTCATAGTACAGCGTTGTTAATCCATGAACAGTTCCAGCAAGCTTACTTGCCGGTTCCGGATGAAAATCATCCAGTTCGATGAATCTCGCAAGCACTTCATCCAGATACTCATTGTCAGCAACTATATTGATCAGTTTCATTTTTGCGATGGCCATTCAGGTCCCCCCTTTCTTAATAGATAAGCAGTTTTTCAATTTCACTACGAGGAGTGTCATATCTAATTGCTTCAACAATGTTAATGATATTGGTGATCTCGATTTCCAGAAGAATGGAATATACAGTGAATACGATTGGAGATTCAATGGAAAAATGCATATACCGCTTAGCGAGATTATACCTGATCTCATTTGCATAGTACTCGATATACGTATAGTCCAGATCATCCACAAACAGCTTGTATTTCGATTCCTCCAGTCTTTGAAGGACTCTTTCAGCGGTCGGTTCTTCAATCAGCTCATTAATAAATGAGTCACTCATTCTTGACTTCAGGGTTACCATTGATTTTCTGATCTGATCGTTTGTTACCTTGAAAAACTTCTTGAAACGATAAATCTTTATGATGTTCAACAGTTCTATCTGTGTCCTGTATATATCGGTGAGCTCCTTTTTCTTCTTTCCTGAAAAGTTCTCATCAATGACCTTGAAAACATACGTGTAGTAGTATCTGTACAGGTCTCTTTCAATCGAGGTGAAATCGATCTTCTCACCTTTTTCAACCTTATAGGGTCTGATGATTTTCTGATATGGCGTACTGCTCAATATATTCAGAATATCCTCATAGGTCATAATTTCCGAGATTTCATCCACATTAAAAGAAAAGTAAGCAGATAATGAAAGTGGAATATCTCGAACCATGACATCATAAGCTTCGTCATCTTCCGACTTATCCGGCATAATTGAACGAAGCGCAAGGATGATGATTTCAATTTCTCTTTTCACTATGTTCATACGGTAAAATCGGTTTTTTGTCAGCATTGAGAATTTCAGAAGCTTCTCGATTTTCTCATACATATTCTGACGAATGAGTCCTTCCAGCTGTCCACGATGGATTCTGTTTTCATAGATATCCCGCATGGTGGATGCATAATCCGTTTCATTCTTCAGATAACCTGCTATTTCCGCTACTGAACTTTTTCGGAGAAGTTCTTCATAATCTTCTTTTTTCAGTCTTTGCCCATACATGGCTTTTGCCTTTGCTGCAAGAGCAGGACTGTTAATGTTGCTCATCGGTTTAACTCCCTTCTCTCCAAATGTTAAGAATTAAGGCAATTGTCATAAATCGACTCTACCCATGTACTCTTATTCTTATTGAAGCGATCAATGAGTTGCTCCAGCGATTTCTCATACTGAACAGAATACTGCAGAGACTTCTTTTCATATTCGTCTTCCAGTTGTGCCTTATGCTGCTGGATTTTTTCTTCAGCTTCTTTATTAAAGCGTGCTTCTATCTCCGGTTTCAATTCCATGATCTTTACTGATACATTGGCTCGCTCTTCCTTAATCTTTTGAAGACTTTCCCTGGCTTTCTCATCAGCCTCAACAAGTTCCTTGATCAGTTTCTTCATACTGCTCCTCCTCCCCCATCATTCTGTGACCTTTTCCCTTTGTTAACGTAAATTAGGCGTTGGAAAGGTAATTAATACACTTTGTTCCAACACACTAACCTATATAATGTCCCATATTTGCTACACAAAGTCAATTTGAACAAAAAATCACAAATGCTGAATATTGTTCATTCCATTGTAATAATTTAGAAAAAAGTCGTGTAAATTCACAATGTTTACACATAAAAGTTTTATTGCAACTAATTTAACAATTTATTGCATTTTTAAAGAATCTCTTCCTATTATAATATAAATTTATAATGACCTTATTATAGAACTATTCTTGCCATCTGTCTTGTCAAAAATGTTAATTATCACCCTCTAAACGATTATTCACTATCCTCTGTAAAAAACCTGAATATCGTAGAGGTAACCTGTGTGTGATTTGAAGGAAGCAATGAACATTCTTTGAATACTTCGTTAGAACCGACCGGTGGTTTCTGGACCTCCAGCGCAACTGAGCGATACGGTTCAAGCGTCGATCCACCCTGTATGATCTGACCTTGAGAGAAATTCTGCGTATAGACGACAACTGCCTGATTGTCGGTTTCGATTTCCATCACCCTCCCCGAATATCGATGAGCAAGCCTGATCTTCGTTCCTGTGTTATTTCTGAAAAGGAACGCGTGATCATAGCCGTTGGCTATTTTCAGCTGTTCATCTTCTGAATTCATCTCTTCACCGATTTCTCTCATATACCGGAAATCGAAAGGCGTATCAGCTACTTCAATCAGATTACCCGTTGGTGTTTTGCTTTCGTCAATCTCGGAATAATGATCAGCATCTATAAACAGTTCATGGTATTTGATGCTTTCATCGAAGGAGCCTGACAGATTGAAATAACTATGATTGGTCATATTAAAAAGAGTGTCTTCGGAAGAAACACCGCTGTATTGAATGATGAAAGTATCGTCTTCGGATAGTGAGTAGGTCACTTTAACATACAGCTCACCCGGGTATCCTTCTTCCATATGTGGAGAAACTCTGCTAAGGTCAACATCAATTCTGTTCTCAGCTTCTGAAATTTCGTAATTATACACGTACTTATCAAAACCCTTAGCACCGCCATGACCGGAATTTTCTCCGTAATTTTTCGCCAGATTATATCGTCTGCCATCAATGGTAAAATAACCGTTTTTTATTCTGCCTGCAGTTCTTCCAATTATAGAACCGAGATATCCGGGGTTACTAAGATAATCTTCGTAATTCTCATATGCGAGTACTATATTTTCCAGTTTTCCCTGATGATCAGGCACTTCAATTCTTGTGATGATTCCTCCATAGCTTAGAAAACTTATCCTGATTCCATTCGAGTTTTCTAGTGTGATTTCATCAAATTCGTTTGCACTTAATTTTATCTTACGCTCTGATACTTTCATACATCACCTCGAAGCATTTCTGAAAAGCTTTCTCTCCCTCTTCATTCTTTTTGAATACACCACAGTTTTCCAGTACGTTCATGAACACTTTTCCGATTTCCTGATATAGAATTTCATCCGCATTATCACGATTAAGGGATCCGTGTACCTCAAGAATCCTCTTTGCAAAGTCACCATGTTTATTCAGTATTTCATCTGAGTAGATACTTTCGATTTCTCCAGAAATGATCTTTTCTTTCAGTGCACTCATTTCATCTCTTAACCTTGAAGGAAGAACAGCAAGACCAAGACATTCGATCAGCCCGATATTTTCACGTTTGATGTGATGATATTTCTCGTGTGAATGGAAGATTCCGAATGGATACTCCTCACTTGTACGGTTATTTCTCAGAATATGATCTACTTCAAACTGTCCATTTCTGAACCTGACAATAGGTGTAACGGTATTGTGTTCCGTTTCACCGGTATGAGACAGGATACCCGTTTCAGGGTCCGAATAATTCTTCCATGTGCTGATGATTTTTCCTGAAGCATCCACCAGTTTTTCAATACTGTCTGATTTGAGTCTGATCACACTCATCGGCCAATACAGCTTGACTGCTTTGATCCCTGATTCTTCAATAGTAATTTCGTCATATTCTTTCGCATTAGCCATTGCAAAATCATAATTCCCGCCTTGAAAATGATCATGTGTAAGGATTGACCCACCTACAATGGGAAGATCTGCATTTGATCCCAGCATATAATGAGGAAACAGTTCAACAAAATCAAGGAGCCTTTTTATTGTATCCACAGTGATTTTCATCGGATCATGACTGCCCTTAAAGACGATACAATGTTCATTGTAATAGACATAGGGTGAATACTGCATATACCACTCTTCCTGATTCAACGTGATCGGAATGATTCGATGATTCTGTCTTGCCGGGTGATCGATTCTGCCGGCATACCCCTCATTTTCTTTGCAGAGCAGACATTTCGGATATTTCTCATGACTTTCGAGAATTCCGCTTCTTGCAAGAGCAATCGCTCTTGGATCCTTCTCAGGCTTCGATAGATTAATGGTCATATCCATCTTTCCGTATGGTGTGTCGTAGGTCCATTTTATATCCTTTGCCACTCTCTGTTCACGGATATAGTTGGAGTTTTTAGCGAAATCATAATAGAACTCCGTAGCTTTCTGAGGAGACTGTTTATAGTGATCATAAAATTCCTTTCTGAAAGCCGAAGGCCTTGCAATAAAAACCCCCATAATTCTCGTGTCCAGCAAATCAAGGAATTCATTGGCATCATTTTTGACTTTATTATTTTCTACCGCCCAGATTCTTATTCTCTCCAGAATATTTTCTACGGGTTCATCTGCCGTCTCTTTGGTGCTTTCGGAGAAGCTCTCCTCATTCAGCACTTCTGCTATTGCATTCGTAACATATATGCGATCATCTTCTTCAATAAGTTTTTTTCTGACAGCATAATCTACCAGATTTTTAATTTCATAACTAATATCAATCATTGCACACCTCATCAATCTTATATTCACGTCTTCTATTATAGGTCATTCTCTAAATGTTTGAAAGGTTAAAGACAATGTCTGCAGATACAGAGCTGATCCAAACAGGGAAACATAGTATAAATTCATTTCAATAACTATAATTACACAGCAGCTGATTTCAACCTCCACAAAATCAAGCCAAAACTTCTGATATCTGATATTATATTAATATTGTCATTTCAAAGGAAGTGTTATCGATGATAGAAAAACGAACATTCACCCAGGGGATAAAAAGCAGTTTCCCCATCATGACCGGATATATTCCAATTGCGATCGCTTATGGTGTTATTGGCATCAAAGCAGGTCTGCCAGCCTGGGTGATCATCGCCATGAGCGTGTTTATATATGCCGGCGCCAGCCAGTTTATGGCCATTAACCTTTTCACTTTGGGTACTGCTCCACTGGAAATGATGATAGCAGTAGGCGTGCTTAATCTCAGACACGTGGTGATGGGTATGTCTTTCCAGAACAGAATAAACGTCAGCTTCACTGACAGAATACTGACAAGCCTGGGATTAACAGATGAAACCTTTGCATTTTTATCTCTGGATAATGATCTTAATGGATCTTATGCTAAAGGGGTTATGCTCGGTTCTTATCTTTCATGGGTTTTTGGTGCAGCTGCAGGTATTGTGTTTGGTAATATTCTGCCGGATGTCATTTCTCAAGGTCTGGAAATTGCGATCTATACGCTTTTCATCACTCTTCTGGTATCCTCGCTGAAAGTATCCGGAAATATGTTATATGTTCCTCTTGTGAGCATGATCACAAATTCCATCATTTCGCAAAGGCTCTCAAGCGGGTTAAGCATACTCATATCAATCCTCGCAGGAGCACTGGCCGGTATGATTTTTGGAGGTGATGAGTATTGAAGGACTATTTACCGGCCATTATCGGTATGGCATTAGCAACACAGCTGCCCAGACTTATTCCAGCCTTAACCGGAACAAAAAAAATCAGAAGCAGATATATGTCCAGATTTCTTTCCAGCATACCGCTTGCAGCACTTGGAACCCTCATCATCCCCGGAATATTCAGTGTAGGCGGCTCTATGATTATCGGGCTTCTCGGTGGTCTTGTTTCACTTATTCTGGCATTTAAGGGAGTAAACATTATGCTGAATATCGTCATATCCTCTCTTATCGTTTCTTTTCTGATCTATTTTATCTGATCTTAACCGATCATAAAAAATCCCGATGAAGTGAAAATAAACTCACCGCATCGGGATTTCATGTTTTATTAATCGATGGACAGGTCGATATGGCAGTATCCTCTAGGATTCTTCTTGAGATAATCCTGATGATACTCTTCTGCATCAAAGAAATTCCTGAGGGGTTCCACTTCCACTACGATGGGACTGCTGTATCTTGGCTGTTTTTGCTCGATAAAATTATCTATTGTCTCTTTATCCTTAGTATCTATGTAATAGATTCCCGTACGGTACTGTGTTCCGATATCATTACCCTGTCTGTTCAATGATGTCGGATCGATAACCTTGAAAAACTTCTCTAATATTGTCTCTAATGAAATCCTCGACTCATCATACTGAACAAGCACCGTTTCAGCATGACCTGTCTTTCCAGTACACACTTCTTCATATGTCGGATTATCTACCTGTCCGTTGGAATATCCTGATTTTGTAGACAAAACGCCTTCTTTTCGCGAGAAAAATTCATCAACACCCCAGAAACATCCTCCAGCTAATGCAATTTCTTTCAATGTGATTACCTCCTAAATTACTATTGAATTTATTGTATCAGAAAACTGCTGGAACTGATTACCAATAGTGTGATTTCGCATCTTACCTTTCACCAACTTTTAAATGTAAACGATTTTATGATAACCGTTTATTGATATTATCATAATTATTTGATGTTTCAAATTGATTTTCAGCAAAAATCAGGCAACCCTTGATATTTTTTGTAGCAGTATGATTTGTACGTTGCATAATTATCATTTGCAGGATTTCCTGCAACATTATTCAAAAGATAGTTGTTGACTTGCATGTACAAATTTGTGATAATGTACATGAGAGAAAAATAAAAGAAACAAAAAATATTAAAACATGGAGGTTATCAAATGAAAAGAGTTATAAAAGCAGTTATCCGTTTTATTACAGAAGATACAATTGCTCACGATTTTAATCCATGGCTAATACAAAGAGAAACACAGAGATTCGTTTAAGACTACATTGATATAGATATACGAGATCAGTACCTTGTCATTCTACTGATTGAAGTTAGGAAACCATAGTAAATCCTTGAATATAAAACCGCCGGGTGTCTCCGGCGGTTTTATATTGTTCTAAAATAAGTTAGTCATTGGGTTTCAAGCCTTATAACAAAATTTTTAATTTATTTTTAATTTACAACAAATTTTTCACTTTGAAATTCTTTGAAATTTAACATTTTGTGTTTAATTAATTCTATAAATTTTCTATTGAAATTTATTCGACATCTGATAACTAAATCACATAAATTAGAAATATGGAATCAGATTAACTTGTCATATCAAGAATATAATCTTAATTTATACTTTAATTATCGAATATTCAGTCAAATTGAACCACTATTTGTAATATGCTACGATTTTTACGTAATACAGATAAATTGAATCTATAACATATGAGGTGGAATTTGAAAAAACTAATGGTATTGTTCATCGCAACTTCTGTTTTCGTTTCTTCCCTTTTTATGATCGATAATAAAAATGATCAGCAAGTACTTGAGACCTCAGTAGTAAGACAAGAAAGTATAGTCAAAGCAGACATTAAAGATAAGAGTGAAGTAATCGTATTTTCTCCACAGGAAAAGATCAACTCAAAATATCCTGATGGTTTTTCATTCAATCTGAATGATGAAATGAATGAAATCAAAGGGAAACTGCATTTCATTCGAAAAGCACAGGAAGCGGCAGCGCTTAAAAATGCACTAGCTGAAAATCAGAATGCAGATAAGCCCCAAAATCTGGTCAGCACAGCAAAAACTCAGACCGAGGTAAAAAAAGCTGTTACTGCTCCAAAAGCTAAACCGGCAGCTAAACCAGCTGTAAAACCTGCACCAGCTCCTACACCAGCTCCGGCTCCTACACCAGCTCCGGCTCCTGCTCCAACTCCTGCGCCACCGGCACCTACGCCGGCTCCTGCTCCTACACCTGCTCCTGCTCCACCGGCACCTACGCCGGCTCCAGCTCCTGTACAGACAGAAAAATCGTATGTACATCTGACACAGGTTGAGAAAGACATCTTAGCTGTAACCAATCGACACAGGAGAGAAAACGGACTGAAAGAGCTTGTATGGGACAACACATTATATTCGTCAGCTAAGTCACACAGCGCACTGATGTTTACAACAAACAATTTTGCACATACCATAAAATACGCTGTAGCAGAAAACATATATATGCTGGCTTCAGGTGATTCCAGCAAGTACACAGCTGAGTTCATCGTCCAGAAATGGATGGATTCTCCAGGACACAGAGCAAACATTCTTGATTCAAGAATCACGAGAATCGGCGCTGGTGTGGTTAAAGGTAACCAGTATTTTGAAAAATACCAGAGAGAACTTCCAACCATTTATGCAACGCAGCACTTCAAATAGAAATACAGACAATCGAGTAGGGAGAAATTTCTTCCCCCTCTCACACCACCGTACATGCCGTTCGG
>NZ_DAMBTF010000029.1:0-31025 GCF_032054185.1 Proteiniclasticum sp. | reverse complement strand
TAGAGCCCATGATACTGCAGGGGAGGCCCTGTGGGAAAGTAGGTCGTCGCCAGTTTATATTATTCCGCGATAGCTCAATGGTGGAGCACTCGGCTGTTAACCGATAGGTTGGAGGTTCGAGCCCTCTTCGCGGAGCCACAGCTCTCAGTTTATACTGAGAGCTTTTGTGTTATATGAATTTTGAACCGATGGAAATCCATTGGTTCTTTTTCAGTTCACGGAATTGTTCATTATAAGAAATCAAAAATCGATGCAAATAGAAATGAGTTAGTGATATTATAGGGTTAGAAGAAATATAATCTATAAAGGAGGTTCAGTATGGAAAAAATAAAACTTGATTCACGGGAAAAAACCGATATGGTGGACATTACAGAGAAAGTCAAGGACGCAGTCAAAAACAGCGGGGTAAAATCAGGTATATGCCTTCTTTTTGTCCCACACACAACTGCAGCGGTAACAATTACTGAGTATGCTGATCCCAATGTCATGAAGGATATTTTAACTTCATTAAACAGTCTGGTACCCTTTGAGAACGACTATAAGCACGAAGAAGGAAATTCGGCTGCACACATCAAATCCAGTCTCTTCAACTTTTCTCTGGAAATGATCATTGATGAGGGAGAACTTGTCATAGGTGGATATCAGGGGATATTCTTCTGCGAGTTTGATGGACCAAGAGAGAACAGACAGGTTTTTGTAAAGATCATGGAAGGGTAGGGTGGAAATGGATAAATTTGAGTTTATGACTTCAGACAGAATCGTTTTTGAAAGAGATGGAATCAAAAATATCGCTAAACTGGCTAAGCCACTGGGCACTAACGCTCTTATAGTAACCGGAAGCAGAGATACCGTCGGAAATGAAATCAGAGAATATCTTGAAGCAGAAGGAATAAAATCCGCACACTTCAAGGTTAAAGGGGAACCTAGTCTTGAAACGACTAAAGAGGGGCTTGATCTGGCAAGACATGAAAACTGTGACATGGTCATTGCCTGTGGCGGCGGTAGCGCAATAGATTCAGGTAAAATCATTGCGGCTATGATGATGAATGAAGGTGAGATTCTTTCATATCTGGAAGTCATCGGGGAAGGAAAGAGTCTTACAAAGCCTTCGGCGCCTTGTATTGCTATACCGACAACTGCAGGGACTGGTGCAGAGGTCACAAAGAATGCTGTAATCAGCTCTGATGAGCATAAAGTAAAGGTCAGTTTAAGAAGTCCGTACATGTATCCTGATCTTGTTCTGCTCGATCCAATGCTCACTCTTTCCATGCCAAAGCGCGTCACAGCCAGTACAGGACTTGATGCACTGACTCAGGTCATTGAACCGTTCATCTCTCATCTGTCCAATCCTATGACCGATGCATTCTGCAGAGAAGGCATGAGACTGGCCGCTAGATCTCTAAGGAAAGCTTATGATGACGGAAATGATGTGGAAGCCAGAGAAGAAATGCTGCTTGCTAGCCTCTTTGGAGGAATCGCTCTTGCGAATGCGAAGCTGGGTGTTGTTCATGGATTTGCCGGAGTGATCGGTGGAATGTACGGAATTCCTCACGGTATCGTATGTGCTGCACTCCTGCCTTATTCTGTAGAAACTAACGTAAAGGCACTGAGTGAAAGAGATGAGAACAGTCAGGCACTCATCCGATATGAGGAAGTGGCTAAAATCCTTACAGGAGACGAAAAGGCCACAATAGAAGATGGAAAAAAATGGATCATGAATCTCTGCAGTCATCTGGACATGCCTGGTTTCCGTGAATATGGAATGAAGGAAGAGGATTTTTCAGAGGTCATCAGTAAATCCATGAATGCCAGCAGCATGAAAGGAAATCCGATTGTTCTGAGTTATGAAGAGCTGGAAGGGATGCTGCGAAAAGCACTATAGAGAGATTGAATGATAATAATCACTTGAAGCAAAGAGAAAGGCACATCATTTTGATATGCCTTTCTCTTTGCTTGATTAATCCAGTCTGCCTTTAGCAGAGCGATGAAGGATTTCGATACCTATAATCTGCGTGCGATCTTTCAGTCTTTCGATATAGATTTTTCCTTCTTCAGGAAATTCATGAGCATACTTACTGATGATTTCAGAAAGTACCTCATCCTTTTCATTTCCTGTTATGAAAGATGCTCTGCCGAATATCACAACGCTCTGATATCTCGTTGAGAATTGATCAGGCAGTGTCTCCACATCAGTTACCACCGTGAAAGAAACCTTATCATTATAACGGATGTTGTCTGTTTTGAGTCCTTCCTGTGCGCAGTGAAAATAGATTCTGTCATTCAGATAAACATAGCTCATGGGCGTGGCGTATGGAAATCCATCTTCGCACTGAGTACCCAGAATCCCATACTCTCCTTTGTGGAGAATCGAATCTATGTATTCTTCCGGCAGTTCACGGTTTTTTCTTCTTACTTCTCTAAACATATGGTCCCCCTACTGTAATGTAATGTCATGGATTATCACAATCTTACTTCTCAAAATGGTAGATGAGCTGAACGACTCCTGACGGGTAGGTATTTGTCTTTACAAGAACGAGCTTAGCCCTTTCTTTCAGATCGATGAAAAGCGGTTTACCTTCACCCAGAAGTATGGGATGTACAGATAATCTCAGCTCATCCACTAGGCCTAGATTCATGAATGTTGTGATGAGGTTTGATCCGCCATAAAGCCAGATGTCTTTTCCGGGTCTGTTTCTTATGGCGTTCACTTCTTCCTCGATATTTTCCCCGATCAGCGTGACATCAGCCGGATGCTCCTTCAGAGTCGTTGTGAAAACATAGTGGTCTTTCTTTCTGATGTTATCGAGCGTTTTCAGGTCTTCTTCGGAATAACCATTTTCAGGTTCATAGGTCATCCAGGCTTCAAAGCTTCTGCGACCGAAAAAAATGGCATCGATACCCTCAAGAAACCCCGGGAAATTCATTTCTTCTTCCATTATGCACCAGTCAATTTCACCGTTCTTGCCTTCAATGAAACCATCAAGAGTAACCGCAAGGTCCAGCAGAATCTTTCTTCTGTTTTTATCACTCGTCATTTGAACCCCTCCTTTATAGGAAGATTATAGCATCTCAGCTATAAATGAGAAACCTACGCCTATAAGATAAAGTGAGGGAATGATGAATCATTCCCTCATAGGAGCTGGAGTATATTTCAGTCTGTTTCTGATAATTATACAGCCTTTTCTTTTTCTTCCTGGTCTTCCCTGCCGAAGAACTCCTTAGTCCTCTTGATGACAATTTTTCTCAGAAGGAGCAGCCCGATAAGGTTAGGAATAGCCATCAGACCGTTGAGTGTGTCTGACAGATCCCAGAGCTGAGCGAGTCCGCCGATTGCGCCTATAGCTATCAGAGGAATATATATCAGTCTGTATATGATGATCGATTTTGTTCCGAGAATAAACTCGATACACTTCTCTCCATAGTAAGCCCAGCCAAGTATGGTGGAAAATGCAAACAGTAGTATTCCTACGGATACAATGATTCCTCCAAAGGGTATAACACTGTCAAAGGCTGCAGTCGTCAGTGCTGAACCGGTAGCTCCACTGTTCCAAACACCGGACATCATGATTGAAAGTGCGGTCAATGTACAGATTACGATGGTATCCATAAACACTTCAAAGATACCCCATAAACCTTGTCTTACCGGATGGTCGGTAGTGGCTGCTGCATGAGCGATAGGTGCGGAACCCAGACCTGCTTCATTGGAGAAGACCATTTCCGATGTAGTACATCGGTCCGCCTACAAAGTCGCCATTCTTGTTCTTGACTCTATACTCGATGGACAGCACAACCTCTGCAAATTTTGTGGTCATACCAAAGATCGCGGAGACCCACATCCAGAAAATCGCACCAGGCCCACCTATGGAGATGGCAGTTGCCACCCCGGCAATATTACCAGTTCCGACGGTTGCGGCAAGTGCTGTTGATACCGCCTGGAAAGCGGAGATGTCGCCTTCACCCTTGGTATCTTTCTTGAACATCTTCATGAGTGTGTTGCTTAATACATATCCAAGTTTTGCAATCGAGAAAAATCTGGTCTTGATCGTAAAGTAAACACCAGTACCAACCAGTAACAGGAGCATCGGCGGTCCCCAGACGAATTCATTGATGATGCCGTTAATTTCCAGCAGTTTTTCCATTAATTTCCCCCCATAAAATATTCACTGTCTGGCCAGACAATATTGAGATAAAGATGTATCAAAGTCGGCTTGCGCAAATCTTCTACAACTTTGTAAAATAATAAAAGAAATGCTTCTATAGTGCAAGTGAAATATACTTCCTAAAACTAAATTTCTGAAATTCCGAATTAAACTTAAATTATATTGGGAAATATATAAATTTTCTGTTAAATGTGCAGTGATTATCATAGATTTTAAGAAGAGATTTTTAATTTAATTTGTATATTTTATAACAATATCAGTTCCAGTTTATTCATTAACTGAAATAAGATGATGAAATGCGTAGAGAATATTTATGTGCTGATAAGTATACAGATCCATGATAATATCAGTTAAATGAATATACCCGCAGAGAAATAATTGTCGTTTTCGAATGAAGTAAAATTAATAAATATACTTTTATATGCATAAATAAGCGTTTATTACAATGTGAAGCATAACAATAGCAAAAAAATATGATAAAATATTATCTTACTGTTGATTTTTTAAACGATTACAGTTTATAATGAGATGACAATGCACATAATAGTCACTTTTAAATAGAGGAGCGGCCAGAAGGTAATGGTAATCACAAGAAACCCTTCTTTTACCATGAATAGCTGATCGCCGAAGGAATATGGAAAAGGGTTTTTCTTTATGTCCTGGTGAAAAGGCGCAAAGCCTATCACTGTCATGTAGATATACATGGAGCGCTATTTATGTTTTTTAAACATAAAGTGCTCTTTTTTATTGCGTTTTTTTAGAGAACTTAAGAAGTTCAGAAAGATGACAAGGAGGATTTACATGGAAGCGATGATCAGATTAAGGATGAGTGCGCATGATGCACATTATGGGGGTGGACTCGTGGATGGGGCAAGAATACTCATGCTCTTCGGGGATGTGGCAACCGAGCTTCTCATAAGAAGAGACGGGGATGAAGGACTGTTCAGAGCATATGAAAACATCGAGTTTCTGGCGCCGGTCTATGCCGGGGATTATATCGAAGTTGTGGGCAGAATCGTCAGTGAGGGTAAGACTTCACGTATAATGGAATTTGAAGCAAGAAAAGTCATTGTTCCTCGAAGCGATATCAGTGCGTCCTCATGCGATGTTCTACCTGAGCCCATCGTTGTATGCAGAGCAGTGGGAACCTGCGTGACGCCGCTTGAAAAGCAGAGAGGAGAAAAGAGGTAATGGAAAAACTCATCATCACAGCAGCCATCTGCGGTGCAGAAGTGACAAAAGCCCATAATCCGAACGTTCCTTATACCGTTGAAGAGATCAGAGAAGAAGCTAGACGAGCCTATGAAGCAGGGGCTTCCATTATTCACCTCCACGTCCGTGAGGATGACGGGAGACCCACACAGGATAAAGAGAGATTTGATGCCTGTATTCAAGCAATAAGAGAATGCTGTCCGGATGTCATCATACAGCCAAGTACAGGTGGAGCTGTGGGGATGAGCTCTGATGAAAGACTCCAGCCTCTTGAGCTTGATCCTGAAATGGTAACCCTTGACTGTGGTACGCTTAATTTCGGAGGAGATGAAATCTTCGTCAATACGGAGAACATGATTAAGGAGTTCGCCGACAGGATGAGGAAAAAGAGCATCAAACCGGAGTGCGAAGTGTTTGACAAAAGTATGATCGATACAGCGGTAAGACTTATGAAGAAAGGTCATATCGAAAAACCTATGCACTTCAATCTTGTCATGGGGGTTAACGGAGGCATCTCGGGGGAACCAAGAGATCTCATCTATCTTGCTGAATCTCTACCCGAAGGGTCAACCTTCACCGTGTCGGGTATAGGGCGTGCTCAGCTGCCATTAAATACCATGGCGATTCTTATGGGCGGTCATGTAAGAGTGGGATTTGAGGACAACATCTATTACTGGAAGGGCAAACCGGCAGATTCCAATGGTGATTTTGTCAGAAGGATTGTAGAGCTTGCAAAGCTTCTTGGGAGAGAAATCGCATCTCCTGATGAAGCGAGAGAAATTCTGGGCATTAAAAGAAAAGACAGGTTGAGGGAGTAAAAATGATGAAAAGTGGATGCAAGTATGGAACACACAGAGTGATTCTGCCTGAGGGCGTATTGCCACAAGCTGCATTAAAGATCGATAATACCATGGAAATATACGACAATGAGATTCTTGTGGATGTCATCGCATTGAATATCGATTCTGCAAGCTTCACTCAGATTGAGATTGAAGCGGATCATGACAGCGAGAAAATCGGAAGAAAAATCATGGAGATTGTTGAAGAAAGAGGTAAGATGCAGAACCCTGTCACAGGTTCGGGGGGGATGCTCATCGGAGTGGTGGAAGAAATCGGAGCCGCACTGAAAGACAAGATAGATCTTAAACCTGGAGACCGGATTGCGACGCTTGTTTCTCTCTCCCTGACACCGCTGAAAATCGAAAAGATACTGAGCATCAAACAGGACATCGACAGAGTTGAGGTTAAAGCCAAAGCCATCCTGTTTGAATCCGGACTTTATGCAAAGCTTCCTGAAGACATGAGCGAGAACCTCGCACTTGCTGCACTTGATGTTGCGGGAGCCCCGGCTCAGGTAGCAAAAATGGTGAAACCTGGAGACAGTGTCCTGATTCTGGGTGCAAGCGGAAAATCAGGCATGATGTGTGCATATGAAGCGATGAAAAGAGTGGGGCCTACGGGTAGAGTCGTCGCCTCAGACAGAAGAGAAGATGCCTTGGAGATGCTTAAAAAGAACCGCTTCTGTCACGAAGCCTTCGCAGGAGATGCGACAAAACCTGTAGAGGTCATGACTAAAGCGCTTGCCCATAACGGAGGAAGAGAGTATGACATTGCCATCAATGTGGTCAATGTCCAGAATACGGAAATGAGCACCATCCTTCCGGTAAGAGATGGAGGAATCGTGTACTTCTTTTCCATGGCAACGAGTTTTACGAAAGCGGCACTTGGCGCTGAAGGCGTCGGCAAGGATGTCACCATGATTATCGGCAACGGATACACACGTGGCCACGCGGAGATCACTTTGGAAGAACTGAGGGAATCCGAGAGTCTAAGAGCGATATTTGAAGAACTTTATGTTTAACGGGGGGATAAGATGAATAAGTTTGCTGACATGAATAGAAGAGAGATGTTTCCGGATGTGCCTGAGGAGAAGTGGAACAGCTGGATGTGGCAGGTTCAGAACAGAATTGAAACGGTGGAGGAGCTTAAGAAGTATCTTCCGCTGACCATAGAAGAAGAAGCCGGTGCGAAGAAAGCGCTGAAATCATTGAGGATGGCCATTACGCCGTACTACCTGACACTGATGGATAAAAATGATCATCTTGATCCTGTTCGCATCCAGGCAGTTCCCTCTGCAATGGAGATCATGACCGCTGATGCGGATCTCATGGATCCTCTCCATGAAGATGAGGATTCACCTGTTCCGGGCCTTACGCACAGATATCCTGACCGGGTTCTGCTTCTGCTTACCGATCAGTGCTCCATGTACTGCAGACACTGTACAAGAAGAAGGTTTGCCGGTCAGACGGATAATGCCATGTCCACTTCCAGAATCGATGCGGCCATAGATTACATCAGAAATACACCACAGGTGAGAGACGTTCTCCTTTCCGGAGGAGATGCCCTCCTCATGAGCGATATCCGGCTTGAAGCCATCATAAAGAAGCTTCGTGAGATTCCCCATGTGGACATCATCAGAATCGGCACAAGGGTGCCTGTAGTCATGCCTCAGAGAATCACGGACGATCTGGTCAATATGCTGAAGAAATATCATCCCATCTGGCTCAATACCCATTTCAATCACCCTTCCGAAATTACGAGAGAGTCAAGAGAAGCCTGTGAGAAGATGGCCAATGCAGGAATTCCGCTTGGAAACCAGTCCGTTCTTCTTAAGGGGGTCAATGACTGTGTACATGTCATGAAAGACCTGGTGCAGGGACTGGTCAGAATGAGAGTAAGGCCATACTATATCTATCAGTGTGATCTTTCCATGGGTCTTGAACACTTCAGAACACCGGTATCAAAGGGAATTGAGATTATTGAAGGTCTGAGAGGCCATACCTCCGGCTTCAGCGTACCGACATTTGTTGTGGATGCACCAGGCGGTGGAGGAAAAATCCCGGTTATGCCGAACTATGTCATCAGCCAGGGTACTCATAAGGTGATCCTCAGAAACTTTGAAGGCGTCATCACAACATATACTGAACCCGATGTCTATAAGGAAAACTGTCAGTGTGAAGTGTGCAGGGGGGAAAAGACAGTGAAGAATATCGGCCTGTCCGCACTTCTTGAAGGAGATGCCATCAATATCGGGAATACTGATCTTCTCCATAAAGCACAGTCCTGAATGGATAGCCTGTTCAGACTGAGATCCCTTGCCATAATCGGCATGGGGAAGAACACAGGTAAAACCTCGTTTCTGAATCTGCTCCTTAAGGAGGCAGGAAAAAGGTGGACGGATAGGGTTATGGCTTTAACCTCCATGGGCAGAGACGGGGAGGACAGAGACCTTGTGACAGGAACGGAAAAGCCCAGAATCTATGTTCATAAGGGGACACTGATTGCAACGTCCGAAGAGCTCCTTGAAAGATGCGATGTGACAAAGGAAATCATTGAAATAACAGGAATCACGAGCTCACTTGGTAGAGTGGTCATTTTTCGCAGCCTATCAGACGGTTTTGTGGAGATTGCAGGTCCTTCGAGAAGAAGTGATCTTCAGATCGTCGAAAAAGCCATGCGGAACATTGAAGAGAACTGTCTGTTCATTGCCGACGGTGCGCTCTCGCGTATGTCCTTTTCGGCAGAAACCGATGGAGCGGTCCTTTGCACGGGAGCCGCAGTCAGTCATGATGAGAGAATAATATTCGAGAAGACAATGCATGCGCTGTCTTTACTTATGCTTGAAAAAACAGAAGATGATCTTCCGGACACGGGAGGCAGAGCATTTTTAAAAAGCTGCGGCAGATGGACTTCAGTTGAGGGGGATATTGCGCTGTCTATCGGAAGGGAAATCTGCGGACAGATCACAGCTGATACGGAGAGTATCTGCTTAAGAGGAGCGGTCACGGACAAGTTTATAGAGGAACTCCTTGCTTCCGATGACTTCAGGAATCTGTCGCTCATCGCCGGAGATGGCACACAGTTTCTTATCGGTTCCGAAACACTTTCGAAACTGAAACTGCGAGGAGTAAGACTTCAGGTTCAGGATGAAATATCGATAAAGATGGTGCTCATGAATCCCTATGATCTGAACGGAAAGGCGCCTGAGCTTCAGGAACTACAAATGAGGCTTAAAGAAGCGCTGGACATACCTGTGTTTTCGCTGGAAGAGATGAAAGGAGAAGAGGAGAATGATTTATTTCAGTCATAAAGAATCGGAACTGCTTGGACTGAAGTATGTCATGGATAAAATCCGGACAGGCAGTCCCTACGGGAGAGCTTTTAAAAAATCGGTGTCATTCTACGGGGTGGAAAAAGAGCGGGATCTGATTTCTGAGCTTGAGAGGACAAAAAGCCTAAGTGAGATCCTCCCATCACTGAAAGCGGAGTATGAGCACCTTTTTATGATGTTTGAGGAAATAAGAGACATCAGAAACCTGATTCTGTCTCTTAAGGAAGGTGCAGTTTTAAGCGAACTGGACCTTTATGAAATCAAATACATGCTTACGGGAATGAAGAATATCCAGAGAGAAAAAAAGAGGATTCTCGGAGAAGAGTATAATCTTCACGAACTTGAAGAACTTAGAAGGATTCTTGATCCACAGGGGTCAGGACTGAACACTTTTTATGTCTATGACGAGTATGATGAGACTCTGAAGAAGATCAGGATGAGAAAAAGAGACATCGAGATGAGGATCAGAAAAGCGGAAAATGAAAAGGACAAAGAGGCCTGTCTGGCCGAAAGACGAGCTGCTGTTCTTCAGGAGGAGCACGCAGAGTATCTTGTGCGAAAAGAACTGACTGCGAAGATCATGTCTTTTCGAGAACGTATACTCGCCAATATGGATACCTTAGGGCAGATGGATTATCTTCTGGCTAAAGCAAAGCTTTCAGCGGATTTCGAGACCTGTCTGCCGGAGGTAGGGAAGGACAGACCCATATCCATGGTCAACGGCTATCATCCGTATTTTGAATCCAAAATCAGACAAAGAGACCGGAAATTTTCCCGTATTTCTTTATGTCTTGAAAAAGGAAGCACGCTGCTTTGTGGCGCAAACATGGGTGGGAAAAGTATTACGCTGAAGACCGTTTTCCTGAATACGGTACTTGTTCAGATGGGTATACTGCCGTTTGCAGAGAAAATGATGACACCTGTTCTGGACCGGATGGATCTTCTTTGCGAAGATGCGGAAAATCCGGACAGAGGGCTCTCTACTTTCGGAGGAGAGGTCATGAAAATCAGGGAGATCATGGAATCTCTGTCGGATTCTCCATCGCTCCTTGTACTCGATGAACCTGCCAGAGGAACAAATCCTGTGGAAGGAACCGCCATAGCCGGAGGACTCCTTCAGTATTTCCGGAAAAAGCAGCATTTCCTTCTTATGGCTTCACATTATGACCTTAAAGATATTGAAGGGGTAAGACGTTATCAGGTCAGAGGTCTTAAAGATGTAGATCTGGACAGTCATATCAGAAATACGGATGAGGACAGACAGGCTGAGGTAAGACTTCTATCTGAACTTATGGACTATACACTTGAAAAATGGGACGGTACCAAAGTGACCGGAGACGCGGTCAGAATCGGAGAATACCTGGGATTCTCTAGGGAACTCACGAAAGAAATCAGGAAACTACTAGAATAAGGGGAAAACAAATGAGTAAAATCAGACTTGATATGAATAAAGTGGATCAGGCGAGGAGCCATGCAAGGCTTATCGCATCGGATACCCAGAAATTTGTGGAACAGCATACCACCGTTGCAGTGGAGAGAACAGTATGCAGACTGCTTGGCATAGATGGGGTGAACGAGGAGGGTGTGCCGCTGCCTAATCTTCTTGTTGATCACCTGAAGGAGAAGGAAGCTCTGGAAAACGGTGCGGCTTATTATATCGCTCTCGCCATGAAATCCCTTTCCCTTAGTCCGCAGGAGATTGCTTTAGAAGTCTCGGAAGGCAGACTGGATCTTACAAAGATGCCTCACAGTGACCGCTTCGAGATGGAGCTCACAGTAGAGTCCATAGCAAAGGAGATGGTTTTACGGATCAGAGAGAATCGTAGGGAGAGAGAAAAGAAACTTGTAGAGTATGGAGACAAATCCGGACCCTATCTCTACGTGATTGTGGCCACGGGGAATATCTACGCAGATATCGTTCAGGCGAAAGCTGCAGCTAAGCAAGGCGCAGACATCATCGCCGTCATTCGTACAACGGGACAGTCACTTCTCGACTATGTACCTTATGGTGCAACCACCGAAGGATTCGGCGGAACCATGGCTACACAGGAGAATTTCAGACTCATGAGAGAAGCCCTTGATGAGGTGGGTGACGAGCTTGGAAGGTACATCAGGCTCTGCAACTACTGTTCGGGTCTGTGCATGCCGGAAATTGCTGCGATGGGCGCCATGGAAAGACTGGATGTCATGCTGAACGATGCCCTCTACGGAATACTTTTTAGGGACATCAATATGAAGAGAACACTTGTTGACCAGTATTTCTCAAGAGCCATCAACGGCTATGCGGGAGTCATCATCAATACCGGTGAAGACAATTACCTCACTACAGCCGATGCTTACGAGGAAGCTCACACGGTACTTGCTTCTCAGCTGATCAATGAACAGTTTGCACTTATGGCGGGACTGCCTGAGGAACAGATGGGTCTTGGACATGCCTTTGAAATGGACCCCGAGCTTAAGAACGGATTCCTCTTTGAGCTGGCACAGGCGCAGATGGCCAGAGAAATCTTCCCCAAAGCGCCTCTGAAATACATGCCTCCGACAAAATTCATGACCGGAGACATTTTTAAAGGACAGGTTCAGAATGCGCTGTTCAACATGGTGACCATCATGACGGGACAGAAGCTTCATCTTCTCGGGATGATGACAGAAGCCATCCATACGCCGTTTCTCTCTGATCGTGCTGCGGCCATAGAGAATGCCTCCTATATCTTCAACACCATGGAGGATTTCGGAAACGAGATCGAGTTCAAATCGGGTGGAATCATTGAAAAAAGAGCACAGGAAGTGCTCGATGAAACAGTAAAGCTTCTTGAGAACATCGAAAAAGAAGGTCTGTTCAGAACCCTTGAAATGGGCAAATTTGCAGGAATCAGAAGAATGCAGGATGGCGGAAAAGGACTTGACGGAGTGGTGCGAAAAAGCAGGAACTACTTCAATCCGTTCTTCGACCTTCTGCTTGAAGGGAGGAATCAGTAATGAGCAGCGGACTTTATCGCTCCGAGAAAATCGATCTTACTGAAAAACTGGATTTAACGAGGGTTAAGCCCTATGGCGATACCCTGAATGACGGAAAAGTCCAGATTTCCTTCACATTGCCGGTCCCTGACGGAGACCGCGCCGTGGAGGCTGCAAAGCAGCTTGCAAAGAAAATGGGCCTTCTTGACCCTCTGGTTGCACACCATAAGGCTCTTGATCAGGAATTCACATTTTTTGTGGTCTATGGAAGCCTTGGTCACAGCGTAAATTATGAAGAAATCAGAGTGGAATCCTTAGGCGGTGAAGTAATGGATATGGATGCCGTCAACGAATTTGTCAGAGAGAATATCGGCAGAAAACTGGTGGTTCTTGGTGCTTCTACGGGAACGGATGCACATACGGTGGGGATTGATGCCATCATGAATATGAAAGGTTTTGCCGGTCACTATGGCCTTGAAAGATACGAGATGCTGGATGCCTACAATATGGGCAGTCAGGTGACCAATGAGGAATTCCTGAAAAAAGCAGTGGAGCTAAAAGCGGATATTCTTCTTGTCTCCCAGACCGTGACCCAGAAGAATGTGCATATCGATAATCTGGTGGGTCTTGTGGAGCTTCTTGAAGCTGAAGGTCTTCGTGACAAGGTTGTGCTCATCTGCGGAGGTCCGAGAATCAGTCATGAACTGGCTAAGGAGCTGGGTTACGATGCGGGATTCGGACCCGGAAAATATGCTGATGATGTGGCTTCTTTTGCCGTACATGAGGTGATTGCAAGAAAACTTGTCTAAATTTAAGTATAATGTCGGGGAGGATATCTTAGGATATCCTTCTTTTTTTATCCAAGTGCCATAAAAACTGCAGTCTGAGGAGAATAGCAATCCCCCAGCATTCATCCAGGGATGAGTGCTGGGGGATGATTGCATCATGGATTTCTCCAAAGAATTGCTTTCAGAAAATCAGATGAACGGATCGAAAAAGTCCGCTTCTTCTCCATTGGTCAGAATGACGGGACCTTCTTTGGTCACAACGACCGTATGCTCAAACTGATAGACATAATTCCCATGAGGTGTCTTCAGTGTCCATCCGTCCGGATACTCTTCCACATAGTCGTCATTTTCAGTGATGAAGGTCTCAATGGCAAGGACATGTCCTTCCCGTATGAGTGAGGCGCCTCTTCTTTCATTGTAGTTGAAGATGTTCTCCGGGCTGTCATGAAGGGTCTTGCCCACGCCATGGCCGGTAAGATTACGGATGACGTTGAAGCCATGAAGTCTTGCTTCGTTATATACTGCTCGGCCAAGATTGTTTGACATGGTGCCGGGCATGGCTTTTTCAATGGATTTATACATGGCGCGTTTAGCCACTTCCTGAAGTTTCAGGAGCTTTTCTTCTACGGGAGGAATATTGAGTGTCATACCAGTGTCTGCAAAGTATCCGTTTTTTGATGCGGAAACGTCGATATTCACCTTGTCTCCTTCCTTGAGAACATAGCCGGAAGGAATTCCGTGAGCTACGACATCATTGACGCTGATGCAGGTGTATCCGGGAAAATCATATTCGCCCATGGGGGCAGATTCCGCACCGTGCTTTTCGAATATATCTTTAGCGATGAGGTCCAGCTCCAATGTCGTGATGCCTGCTTTTGCGGATTTTGCCATGGTATCTCGTGCCAAAGCGCATATGCGGCCAATTTCTTTTAGGGCTTCCAGGTCCCTTTCTGTCTTAATTATCATATCAAATCACACTCCATTTCTATTATATGCTCATTTACCGAACTTTGAAAATAAAACTTCACATGAATTCACCGAATATATTACAAAATTTGGAAAAAGAGAAGCCTGATTATAGAAAATACTCAGAAAATTTGTTATGATGAAAGAGAAGTTAAAGGTTTTCATAAGGAAAACAAATCATTAGTAGGAGGACAGGATATGTATATCAAAGAGTACCGTATCAATAATTTGCGTAATGTCGGAATAATCGGCCACAGTGGCACTGGAAAAACATCTTTGGCTGAGGCACTTCTTTTTTACACCAAGTCGGTTGACAGACTTGGAAGAGTAGAAGACGGGACAACAACAACGGACTTTGACTCTGAAGAAAAGAAGAAACAGATCTCACTCCAGGCTTCTGTGGCTCCATTCACTTATCAGGACATCAAATTCAACTTGGTGGATGTACCGGGATTCTTCGATTTCATCGGAGAACAGATCCAGGGTATGAGAGCAGTTGACGTGGCAACAATTGTTGTATCCGCAGCTTCTGGAATTGAAGTTGGAACCGATAAAGCCTGGGATTATTGCAATAAAATCAAGCTTCCTAGAACATTTTTCATCAACAAACTGGATAGAGACCATACTGATTTTGATAAGGTCTTTGCTCAGCTGAAAGAGAAATACGGTATGAGCGTCGTACCGATCCAGTATCCCGTCGGGAAGGAAGAGAATTTCCATGGAGTGGTCAACATCATCTCCAACCGTGCAAGAATACATGATCCTAAGACTTTAGAAATGAAAGAAGCTCCTGTTCCAGAGGAATTAGTTGATAAAATAGCTGAACTGAGAGAAATGATCGTTGAGTCAGTTGCCCAGACCGATGAAGCACTTCTTGAGAAGTACTTCGGAGGGGAAGAACTCACGGAAAAGGAAATATATGATGCACTCATCAAGGGATGTGCATCAGGTGACATCGCTCCTGTGACATGCGGAAGCGCAACGAAGGTCATCGGAATGAGTACACTTCTTGAAGATATGATCGAATGTTTCCCGACTCCAGAATATGCGATTCCGCAGAAAGCGGTCATTGTTGAAACCGGCGAAACGGAGTTTATTTCCCTCACGGAAGACAAACCGTTCTCAGGATTTGTGTTTAAGACCATCGCCGATCCTTTCGTAGGCAAAATTTCACTCTTCAGAGTCGTCACCGGACATATCAGACCCGATACACCGGTATATAACACCAACCAGGACAAGCCTGAAAAAATCAACACACTCATCTTCCTGAGAGGAAAGAATCAGATCCTTACAGACAAAATCATAGCAGGGGATATCGGAGCTGTAACAAAGCTTCAGCATACAAGAACCGGCGAAACCATATGTGATCCGAAGTTCAAGCTCATCTATGACAAATTCAACTTCCCTGCACCGACCATGACCATGGCGGTCATGCCTAAGGCAAAAGGGGATGAAGACAAGATTTCCTCGGGACTTCAGCGACTTGTGGAAGAAGATCCTACCTTTACCGTTGAAAGAGACAAAGAGACTGCTGAAATTCTGATTTCCGGTCAGGGAGACACCCATCTGGAAATTCTCGCATCAAGACTGAAATCGAAATTCGGGGTTGATGTGGAGCTGAGAAAACCAAGAATTCCATATAGAGAGACGATCAAGAAAAAGTCGGACGTTCAGGGAAAACACAAGAAGCAGTCAGGGGGACATGGACAGTACGGAGACGTTAAAATCATCTTCGAACCTAGAAGTGACGGAGAAGAAGAAATGCTCTTTGTGGATAAGGTTGTCGGTGGTGCAGTACCGAGAAACTATATCCCTGCAGTGGAAAAAGGCTTAAGAGAATCCATTCAGGAAGGAATTGTTGCAGGATATCCTGTAATCAAGCTTCAGGCAACACTTTATGACGGCAGCTTCCATGCGGTGGACTCATCGGAAATGGCATTTAAAGTTGCTGCAAACCTTGCCTTCAAGAGAGGTATGGAGCTGGCATCACCTGTGCTGCTTGAACCGATCATGAAAGCCAGCATCACTGTTCCTGATGAATACATGGGCGACATCATGGGCGACATCAACAAGAAGAGAGGAAGAGTACTTGGTATGGAACCCATAGACGGCAAACAGATGGTTATTGCAGAAGTTCCGCTGTCTGAAATGCAGACCTATGCCACCGATCTTCGATCCATGACACAGGCTAGAGGTGACTTCAAGCTTGAATACTCAAGATATGAGGAAGTACCACCTAATGAAGTGACAAAAATCGTCGAAGAGACGAAAAAAATGAGAGAAGCCAAAGAATAGACGCACAGGAAGAGCTCATGAAAATGAGCTCTTCTTTATGGTGTTGCAGTTAGAGAACAGAGCTTCAGCGGGAATAAGAGAAGATATATCTATATGACATAGGAAGAAAAGAATCTGAAGTCTACGCGTAGGTCTATCACCTATCCCATGGTATAATAAGAGAAATGAAATATTGTGGAGGATTTAATATGAAGAAATATGTAATCGGCGTTGATCTTGGGGGAACGAAGATCACAACAGCCATAAGTGATCTCACCGGTAAAATCGTCGAAAAAACTACCCTAGCCACAGGATCTCATCTGGGTGAAGAAGTGGTTATGGAGAGAATTTTCGAGTCCATATCCATGGTGCTTGAAGCATCCGGAATCAGCAGCGAAGAGGTCAGAGCTATAGGTATCGGAGCTCCGGGGCCACTTGACTCTGAAAAAGGGATCATCATCACAACGCCAAACCTTCCATTTCGAAATTACAATGTGGTCAAGCCCATAGAAAACAGATTCGGAGTAAAAACCTATCTGGATAATGACGCCAATGCCGCGGCTATAGGTGAATATACCTTTGGAGCCGGTAAAGGAACAAGACATATGATCTACATCACGGTCTCTACTGGTGTCGGCGGAGGCGCTGTGCTTAATGGAAGACCTTATCGAGGAAACACATCCAATGCACTCGAAGTGGGTCATATGACCATTGAACCGTTCAGTAAGCATCAGTGCAACTGCGGTAAGTTCGGAGATCTGGAAGCGCTCGCTTCAGGAACTGCTATTGCCAAAAGAGCTAAGGAAGCGGTACTTGAGGGACGGGAAACCTCTCTAAAGGATATCGAAACCATAACAAGCTACGAGGTGCATCAGGCATACCTTGAAGGGGATAAAGTGGCCATGGAAATCCTTGAGAATGCCTTCATGTATATGGGCATCGGAATCGCAAATCTCATCGTGAATTTCGACCCTGAAGTCATCGTCATCGGCGGTGGTGTGACAAAGATCGGAGATCTTTTCTTTGAGAAGGTCAAGGAAAGCGCGAGAAAGAGAAGCTTCGACTTCATGTTTGATGCCACAAAGATCCTTCCCGCTGAGCTTGGTCAGGAAGCCGGTGTTGTGGGTGCAGTAGCCCTTGCACTCATTGAAAGCGAAGAGAAATAGACAGATAGTTAAGGCTCTCTACCATGAATTTGATAGAGGGTCTTTATTATGGGGTTCTCTTACAGATCAAGGAGAAGATGAGCGGCAGCATCTTTTGGGTCGCAAGGGAATAATTGTTTTGTGAATAGGACAGATTATGATAGAATAGATAGGTTAGAAAATGAAGGCAGGAGGCAGGGTATGCTAAATCTTTATATCACCAGACATGGTGAAACAAAGTGGAATACAGAAAGAAGACTTCAGGGATGGCTGAATTCACCTTTGACAGAGAAGGGTATCCTTCAGGGAAAGAAGCTCAATCAGGCCGTAAGGATGTATGGAATCAATAAGATCTACTCAAGCCCTAGTGAAAGAGCGGTTAAGACCGCAATTTCCGCAAAGGGTGATCTGGATCTGGAAATCGAACTTTTAGATGAACTTAGAGAAATGAATATGGGCGAATGGGAAGGTAGGACACTTGAGGAAATCAGAGTGAAAGATCCTGAGAATTTCGAGAATTACTGGACGAGACCCCATCTGTTCGTTAAAAATACAGGCGAGAACTTTGATGAAATGCTGGCACGCGCAAAGAAGGCGCTGGAGAAGATCATTTCGGAAAACAAGGAAGGAAATATCCTTGTGGTCACTCATGGGGTGACACTGAAAGCGCTTATGAGCTGCTTCAGCCCGGAAGGTTTCATCAGATTCTGGACCAAACCCGTAGTTGAACAGGCCAGCATTTCCATGGTGCGGGTAACGGACCTCGAAGTAGGTGAAATCATGCTCTATGGAGATACCAGGCATTTTGAAGAAGGGGAGATGAGATAATGGATGCAGAAATCATGGCAGTGGGCACTGAGCTCCTTTTAGGAGACATCATCAATACCAACGCTCAGTATCTGGCAAAGGAGCTTGCCCTATTGGGTATCGGCATCTACAGACAGACGACCGTCGGGGATAATGAGGAAAGGCTGAAAACAGCACTCAGACAGGCACTTAAGGATACGGAGATCGTCATAACAACAGGAGGTCTTGGACCTACATCTGATGACATCACAAAGGAAGTTTCAGCAATGGTTCTTGGAAAAGAACTCGTTCTTCATGAGCCTTCCTATGAAGTGATCAAGTCCTATTTCAGAAACAACGACCGTGCGATGCTGAACGGCAATCAGAAGCAGGCGATGTTTCCTGAAGGTTCCATCATTCTTGACAATCCTAACGGTACAGCACCCGGCTGCATCATAAAGGGAGAGGACAACCGCTTCATCATCAATCTTCCAGGACCACCGAAGGAAATGGTGCCGATGTTCGAAAATAAGGTGAAACCATTCCTTTCTCAGTTCATGGAGCATACCATAATATCAAAGACACTCCGATGCATCGGTCTTGGTGAATGGGATATGGCAACAAGAGTCAAAGATCTCATTGATTACAGTGAGAATCCTACTGTTGCGCCATATGCAAAAGACGGTGAATCCATACTGAGAATCACTGCGAAGGCGAAAAATGAAGAAGAGGCAAGAAACATGATTCTGCCTGTGGAAGAGGAAATCAGAAACAGAATCGGAGAGTATATCTATGGAACAGATGAAGATACTCTTCAGGATGTCATCGGTAGAGAACTTGTGGCGAACAGACGCTCCATCGCCATAGCGGAATCCGTAACCGGCGGAATGATCGCATCAAGGCTGCTGGGCTATGAAGGCGGCATGTCGGAAGTGCTGGAAGAGGCGTTCATCACCTACAGCAATGCTTCCAAGGTGAAGTATCTGGGTGTGAATGAGGCTACACTTGAAGCCTACGGCGCAGTAAGTGAAGAGACCTGCACAGAGATGGCAGAAGGTCTTTATGAGAAAACCGGAGCGGATGTATGTCTTGTCACTACAGGTATAGCCGGACCCACCGGAGGCAGCGAAGAAAAACCGGTCGGTCTTGTATATATCGGTATCGGGGTCAAAGGTAAAGTCACTGTGTTCAAGCACTACTTTACCGGAGGCAGAGAAAAGATACGCGTCCGTGCGACCATAACTGCACTGGATTATTTAAGAAGAGAAATCTTAGCCATGGAAATGGCTTAAGCATCAGACGAAAAAAGAATAGAGGTAGAGATTAAATTTGAGTATATTAACAGTAAAAAACATCAGCCACGGCTTTGGAGACAGAGCAATATTTGAAGATGTGAGCTTCAGACTCCTTAAGGGAGAACATGTGGGAATCATCGGTGCCAATGGGGAAGGAAAGTCCACTTTCATGAATATCGTCACAGGAAAACTGCAGCCCGATGAAGGAACAGTGGAATGGGCGAATCGTGTAAGAGTGGGGTATCTTGATCAGCATTCAAGCCTTGAAAAAGGCGCAACCATACAGGATGTGCTGAGAAGCGCATTCAAGTATCTTTTTGACATGGAACAGGAAATCCTTGATATCGGAGATAGAATGGGCAGCTGCTCAGAAGAGGAGCTTTACAGACTTATGGACGATATGGGTACCCTTCAGGATATCCTGGATAACAGCGGCTTCTACAATATCGACTCAAAAGTCGAAGAAGTGGCTAGAGGTCTAGGACTACGTGATGTGGGCCTTGACAAACAGGTGGATGAACTCTCAGGAGGACAGAGAAGCAAGGTGCTTCTTGGAAAGCTACTGCTTGAATCTCCGGACATCCTTCTTCTTGATGAGCCTACAAACTATCTTGACGAGGAGCATATCAATTGGCTGAAGATCTATCTCAATAACTATGAGAATGCCTTTATGCTGATTTCCCATGATATCCCGTTCATCAACGAAGTGGTCAATCTCATTTATCATATGGAAAACAAGGAACTCTCAAGATATGTGGGGAATTATGATGATTTCCAGATGATCTATGAGGCCAAGAAGAAGCAGGTAGAATCTGCATACGAAAGACAGCAGCAGGAAATCAACAAGCTTGAAGACTTCATCGCAAGGAACAAGGCGAGAGTGGCTACATCCAATATGGCGAAATCCAGACAGAAGAAACTGGATAAAATGGACAAGATCGAGCTTATGAAGGACAAGCCTAAGCCGACGTTCGAGTTCAAGATCGGAAAAACATCCGGAAAGCTGATTTTCAAAACCGATAATCTTGTCATCGGATATGATGAGCCGCTGACAAAGCCTGTCAATGTCTATCTTGAAAAGGGCATGAAAGTTGCGCTGACAGGAGCCAACGGTCTTGGTAAGTCCACGCTGCTGAAGAGTCTTATGGGTCTTATTCCACCTTTTGGCGGAGAAATCGAGACCGGCGAGAACATCGAAATCGGATACTTCGAGCAGGAGGGTTCAAGGGACAACTATAAGACCTGTATCGAAGATTTCTGGGCGGAATATCCCGGATACAACCAGTACGAAGTTAGAAGCGCACTGGCAAGATGTGGCCTGACCACAAAGCACATCGAATCAAAGATCGTTGTCCTTTCCGGAGGAGAGCAGGCTAAAGTGAGACTGGCAAAGGTCATGAACAGAGACGCCAATGTTCTTCTACTTGATGAACCGACAAACCATCTTGACCAGGATGCGAAAGACGAGCTGAAGAGAACACTTAAGGAGTATAAGGGAACCATTCTTCTCGTTTCTCACGAAAAGGAATTCTATGAGGACATCGCAACACACATCTGGAACTGCGAAGAGTGGACAAGAAAGATATTCTAAGCTGTAAAAATCTGTATGACATCCGGATTCTGTCCTGTATTGCAATGTTTCAGCGTATACGGGATAATGGAAATGAAGATAGATGAAAGAAAACGAGCGTAAAGTGAAGAAGGATGTGGGACTGTGTTTACCCCAGTAAAGAATACAAAGGTCTATGAACAGGTTATCGAACAGATCAAATATATGATCACCAGCGGAGAACTGAAAAAGGGAGACAAGCTGCCTCCGGAAAGAGAGCTTGTGGAAAAGTTTCAGGTCTCAAGGACATCGGTGAGAGAAGCCCTAAGAGCTCTGCAGATCATCGGACTCATCGAGTGCAAGCAGGGTGGGGGAAACTATATCAGGGACAGCTTTGAGGACAATCTCATCGAACCTCTGTCACTGATGTTTGTCCTTCAGAACAGCAGGAATTCAGAGATTCTGGAACTGAGAAGAGTTCTTGAAATTGAGACAGCTACCCTAGCAGCCAAGAAAATCGGTGAAAAAGATCTGAAACGTATCGGAGAGATCATTGCACTTATGAAAGGCGAACCGGATGAGAAGGACAATGTGGTTCTTGACAAGGAGCTTCATTACCTCATCGCAAGAGCATCGGGAAACAGACTGATTGTCAGTATCCTGACCGCAGTATCCTCACTGATGGATTCTTTCATCAAGGAAGCAAGAGAAGCCATCATCAATAAGGATGAGAACAAATCGGTACTTCTTGAGCATCATGAAAATATCTACAAGGCTCTTGCTGCCCATGATGAGAAGGAAGCGGCAAAGGTGATGAATGATCATATGAATCTCATCATCAGGCATATGGACATCTACTGAGAATAAAGATGGATGGCAAAGAGTATTCTGGAGGCTCCCTTAAAAGGGGAGCCTTTTTTTGTATATTCACCTTCTATCTGTGATTTCAGATTTCTTGAAAAACAAAAATAGGAGATTCATCTGAATCCCCTACCATAGTCTTCATAACATGAGTTTAAATAATGAGTCACTGGCTGTCCGGTTTTTCGGCAGGCTCTATCTTTTTTTCATTGATTTCCCGATGGGCTTCAAGAATGGCGAATTTTACGGCGTATAAGATGATGAGAAATAAAGCAGCTGCGGGGATGATGAAGGTGAAGACGGCAGCTAATCCTTCCAAAATGAGATCCTCCTTATATTTAAGCTGTAGGGTTACGGGAATTTTCTATGAATCAAGAAGATTTCCGTTTCTATCCAGAAAATTGTATTCAAAATCACCATAATGCTCGTGAACATAGACAAAGGGGAGATCAGTTACTTCGATCAGATGCTCAGCTCCATTCTCGATAATCTGAAGAGAAGTGCAGTTCTCATTGTTTATTACAAACAGATAGTCAAGTGATAATGGTGCACTTCTTAGATCGGTGCCTCGATCATACATCATAGATGTGAATCTAAGCCTGTAGCGGCTGTCTTTTTCTTCGAATTCCGCAATGCCATATTCTGATCCATAGCTATAGATCACAAGAAGTGTATCCTTACGATGGATGGAATCGACTATTTGAAGCTCAGCGTCCCAACTAAGTTCTTCCTGGATGACCTGGCGGATTTCATCATCGGTCTGGACGTAACGACTGCCACACGATGCCATGAAGAGCATCAGAATGATAGAAAAGATCAGAACCGATATTTTCTTAAGCATATTCCATTCATCTCCTTATATGTTTCCATTATACAAAATTATAGGGAAATGAAACAGGTTAATTGATAAAGATATATCAATATTCATACTATTGTGACCGATTTCATACGAAAATTCAATTATTTTTTCGCAGTCCTTGAGTTGCAGACATTGAAACTTCAGGGGCGGAGAGCAAAGGACAGCAGATGGGGATAAATGAGAGAATGTTATTTTATAAACTATGCTTTAAACGTTTCCATTCCTGTGCTAGTATTTATTTAACGATTTAAATTGGTCATACCAAATGACCATACGACCACAATAACTTTAAGGGGGATCCTATGAAAGTACTCAGACAATTCGGTACCATACTCATTATCCTGCTTGCGGGAGAAGGAATAAGAATGTCCACCGGGATCAGTATACCTGGAACGGTAATCGGCATGGTCATTCTTTTTATTCTCCTCATGACTAAAGTCATTAAACTGGAGAACATCGAAATGATTTCGAAATTTCTCCTTGACCATCTGGCGTTTCTGTTTGTTCCTGCAGGTGTAGGTCTCATCTCGAGTCTTGATGTCATCGGCAGCGCATGGCTGCCCATCATGATGATCGTCATCATTTCAACTGTTCTTGTTGTTGGGGTAACAGGATGGACTGTACAGCTGCTTAAGGGGAGGAGAAGTTAATGAGTGGATTACTCAATACACCGATATTCGGGATACTGCTTTCGGTCATCGCTTTTGAGATCGGAATCCTCATCAGCAGAAAGACAAAGAATCCGCTGGTCAATCCGCTGCTTGTTGCCATCATCATTGTCATCGTGTTCCTTCTGGGGCTGGGGATCCCAAAGGAAAAGTATGATTTAGGCGGTAGCTTCATTCTTTTCTTCCTGGGACCAGCTACGGTGGTGCTTGCAGTTCCTCTTTATAAGCAGATCGAACTTCTCAAAAAAGACTTTGTACCCATCATTGTGGGTATCCTTGCAGGAAGCGTAACCTCCATCATGAGCGTCATTCTTCTTTCAAAGCTTTTCAGAATCGATTTAAGCGTTGCAGTATCCATGCTGCCGAAGTCTGTCACTACAGCGATCGGTATGGAAATCTCCAAAGAAATCGGCGGCATCGTATCCCTTTCAGTTGCGGTGATCGTTCTGACAGGTATCACAGGAGCCGTCATCGGACCTGGACTGCTTAAGCTCTTCAGAATCAAAGATGATGTGGCGCAGGGTGTTGCCATCGGAACAGCGGCTCATGCAGTGGGGACATCAAAAGCCATGGAGCTTGGAGAAACCCAAGGAGCAATGAGTGGACTTTCCATCGGCATAGCTGGGATTGCGACAGTCATACTGGTACCTCTTCTTATGGGACTTTTAGGGTAAACAATATTAGGGAAAATTAAATTTATGGAGGGAAATATGAATATATTAGTGTGTATTAAACAGGTGCCTGGATCCAACAAGGTTGAAGTAGATGAAAAGACAGGTGTCTTGAAGCGTGACGGAGTGGATTCAAAGATGAATCCCTATGACCTCTTTGCTTTGGAAACAGCTCTTCGAATCAAGGAAGCACAGGGCGGAAGCATTACTGCTGTGACCATGGGACCTAAGCAGGCTGAAGAAGTGATCAAGGAAGCATTCATGATGGGGGTAGATCATGGTGCGCTGATTTCAGACAGAAAATTTGCAGGAGCGGATGTTCTTGCCACATCCTATACCATTTCACAGTCAGTGAAGAAGCTCGGAAATTTTGATCTTATTCTCTGCGGAAAACAGACTACAGACGGCGATACCGCACAGGTAGGACCAGAAATGGCTGAATATCTTGATATTCCTCACGTGGCCAATGTCACAAAGATCGTCGAGTACAGAGAAGATGCAATTGTTGTGGAAATGGATATGCCAAATACCATTGAAGTTGCTGCAGTTAAATATCCCTGTCTCCTGACAGTGGAGAAGGATATCTTCCAGCCAAGACTTCCTTCCTACAAGAGAAAAGTAGCCACAAAGGACAGAGAAATCACCTTAATCACATTCAGCGACTTTGAGGATCAGGACATTATGAAGTATGGACTGAACGGTTCACCCACTCAGGTGGAAAGAATCTTCCCGCCAGCCGGAAACGACAAACGTGAAATGTTCAAGGGAAGCTCAACTCAGGTTGTCCATAATGTGTCCAGCAAGCTCATTGAGCTTAAACTTGTATAGGGGGGAAGATATATGTCAACATTAAAAGTAAACCAACATCTCGTTACACCGGAAAATATGATCACACTCATAAACATCTGTCCATTCCATGCTCTGGAAGAAAATGAAGGGAAACTGGAAATCAATTCAGGCTGCAAGATGTGCAAGATCTGTGTGAATAAGGGACCAAAAGGGGTAATGGAACTTGTGGAGGAAGCACAGGTTAAAACCGTGGACAAATCTCTCTGGAAGGGTATTGCAGTTTACGTGGATCATGTGGATGGGGATATTCACCCGGTGACCATGGAACTTCTGGGTAAAGCCAGAGAACTGGCAGATAAGGTCGGTTTCCCGGTATATGCTCTATTTCTGGGACATGAGATCAAAGACAAGGCAGACGAACTTCTGCATTATGGAGCGGACAAAGTATTTGTCTATGACCATAAGGAGCTTAAGGATTTCAGAATAGAACCTTATACAGCTGCATTTGAGAAATTCATCGATGAGGTGAAGCCTTCTTCCATACTTGTCGGCGCAACGACAATCGGAAGATCACTTGCGCCAAGAGTGGCAGCAAGATTCAGAACAGGTCTTACAGCGGACTGTACTGTTCTGGATATCAAGGAGAATACCGATCTTGTGCAGATCAGACCAGCCTTCGGCGGTAACATCATGGCACAGATCAAGACACCGAATACAAGACCTCAGCTGGCTACTGTGCGCTACAAAGTCATGAATGCCATGACAAGATTAAAGGATGCCTGCGGCGAAGTGGTTCTTTGTATGATTGAAGAGAAAAAGCTCGCATCTAGGATCGAAGTTCTTGAAGTCAGGGAAAAAGCTCTGGAAGTGAGCATTTCCGATGCCGAAACCATCATAGCGGTAGGGCGAGGCGTGAAAAACGAAAAAGATATGGAAATGGTCAGGGAACTGGCACATCTTCTCAATGCTCAGATCGCAGGGACAAGACCTCTTGTCGAATCAGGATGGCTGGATGCCAAGAGACAGGTAGGACTTTCTGGAAGAACCGTCAAGCCTAAGCTCATGATCACATTAGGGATCTCAGGTTCTGTACAGTTTGCTGCAGGAATGAATGGATCTGAATACATATTTGCTGTGAATAATGATGAAAATGCTTCTATCTTCAATGTGGCTCACTATGGAATCGTAGGTGATCTTTACGAGGTATTGCCTGAACTCATCGAAAAAGTGAAGATCGCTAAGGGGGCGTAATGATGAACTATAAAAAACTGGATACAAAGGATGTCAATCATCTCATTGAACTGCTTGGTAAAGAAAGAGTATATACAGGGGAAAATATCAGTGAAGATTACAGTCATGACGAGCTGGGCGGCATCAGTGCCATGCCCGAAGTTATGGTTGAAGTTCTCTCCACAAAGGATGTGTCAGATGTCATGAAATATGCTTATGACAACAACATACCTGTGGTCATAAGAGGCTCAGGAACTGGCCTGGTCGGAGCTTCTGTCCCTATACACGGGGGCATCATGATCAATATGACAAGAATGACAAAGATCCGAGAACTGGATGAGAACAATCTTACACTGACCGTTGAACCAGGTGTCATGCTCATGGATATTGCCAAGTATGTAGAGGAAAGAGATTTCTTCTATCCACCTGATCCAGGTGAGAAGACTGCCACCATTGCGGGAAACATCAATACCAATGCCGGAGGAATGAGAGCTGTGAAGTATGGCGTGACAAGGGACTATGTGCGTGGCCTTGAAGTCGTTCTGCCTAACGGTGATATCATGAAGGTCGGTGGCAAGGTGGTCAAGAACAGTTCAGGGTACAGTGTCAAAGATATGATCTGCGGCTCTGAAGGAACACTTGCAGTCGTCACAGAAGCGACACTCAAGCTTCTTCCATTACCTAAGAAGGTCATCAGTCTGCTTATTCCATTCCCTAACCTTGATATGGCGATCAGTACAGTACCGAAGATCATCAAATCAAAAGCTGCACCTACCGCCATTGAATTCATGCAAAGAGAGGTCATCCTGGCTGCAGAGAAGTTCCTGGATAAGAAGTTTCCCGATAATTCTTCCGATGCCTACCTGCTTCTCTCCTTTGATGGCAACTCCACAGAGGAAGTGGAAAGAAACTACGACACTGTAGCAAAACTTTGCCTTGAATCCGGTGCACTTGATGTGTTCATCTCCGATACGGACGAAAGAAAACAGAGCATATGGTCCGCCAGAGGAGCCTTCCTTGAAGCGGTGAAAGCATCCACTTCCGAAATCGATGAATGCGATGTATGCGTGCCTAGAGACAAGGTGGCGGATTTCATCAACTATACAAATGATCTTCAGAAACAGTTTGATGTAAGAATCAGAAGTTTCGGTCATGCTGGTGACGGTAATCTACATGTCTATGTCTTAAGAGATGATATGAACGATGAAGAGTGGGCGAAGAAGCTCGGAGATGTCTTTGAATGCATGTATGAAAGAGCCAGAGAGCTTGAAGGCGTGGTATCGGGAGAACATGGCATAGGCTTTGCAAAGAGACCTTACATGTTTGAACAGTATGATGAATCCTACATGACTCTTTTAAAGAACATCAAACTCGCCTTTGACCCTAAAAACATACTTAATCCTGGAAAAGTCTGCCAGTAAAAAGGCATAAAGAAACCATGCAGCTGTTCACTCCCGCTGCATGGTTTCTTTTGGTGCAAAAAATATGGTTTTTCCTTAGGAGTATGGTAGTATCTTATTAGAGTTCAACAGGAGGTGACGGAGATGGGTAAGATTAACGGAATCGTATCAGATTATGAGGGCAATATTCTGGCAGACGCGGAGGTTCTTTTTGTGGACAGAAATTTTAATGTCCTTGGCAGCGGATACACCAATGAAGACGGAGAGTATTATCTGCAGATCAATGAAAAGACCAACGGTTCGGTCATTGGTACATATTCCTACGGGGAGAAATACCTTGCATTTACCCATGCAAATATCAGCACGAATATCCCGCATCGGATCAATGTTACCCTCGGTAATATTGAATTCATCCACTTTTCTCGTGAGCTTCCTGTGAATCGGGAGGTTTATACGGCAACCTTTCAACTGGTTTCTCTTGGGAAAATGAAAAGAGGAGAGAATCATCTGTCACCGGAAAAAGATGAGCATTCATTTAAGGCTCTCCTTGACGGTAAATTGATTGATGAGTTTGAAATTACTCAGATGGTGGCCGAAGTTGAAGAAAAGAATGCCACAATTGACCAGTACAGGCTCTCCTTCAAGTCTGGCAAAGATGATAGAGGAAAAGTCCTAAGCCTTGTATACAGTAAAGATAATGAATATGGAATACTTAAATCTTTTCTATGATATTATAGATATTTCCTTAATTCTTTAAGGTTATATTGAAAAAAATCAGGATAAAGGCTAAAATGAGATTGTTCGAGGATACTCATGATGTGATATCCCTGAAAAAAACATAATGCAAAAAGGAGAGATCATATATGAAGAAAATCGTAAAGATTGCAGCATCTGCCTTACTTTCAGTTGGTGTTCTTGTTGGTTGTGGATCAACATCCGCTCTTAAAGACGGTACATACAATGGTGAAGCACAGGGTCATAACGGTCCGATCAAGGTTACAGTAACTGTTGCAGAAGGCAAGGTTTCCGACATCACTGTTGACGAACATGCTGAAACAGAAGGTATCTGGGAAAAGGCTGAAGAAGCAGTTATTCCAGCAATCGTAGGCAAGACATCTGCTGATGATGCAGAAACTGTATCAGGCGCAACTGTTTCCTCAACAGGAATCAAGGATGCTGTCAACAAGGCTTTAGAAAGCGCTAAGTAAGAAATCTTATATTATTTAAAATAATTATCCCCATGGAGCTTCTAGTTAATTAGATATCCATGGGGTATAATTATTTGGTAGATTTTTACATCTGCGATTATTCAGGAACAAGGAGCTTATAACATGGGCGAAAAGGTCAATTTGACTCACGGAAAAATTAGTACGACACTGACAAGACTGGCGATTCCTATTATGGGAACCTCTTTTGTACAGATGACATATAATATCACAGACATGTTCTGGGTAGGCAAACTGGGCAGCAATTCGCTTGCAGCAGTGGGAACCGCAGGGTTTTTCTCCTGGTTTGCTTTTTCTCTGATACTTTTATCTAAGGTAGGTGCAGAAGTATTTGTTGCGCAGCATCTGGGAAGGAATGACGAAGAAGGTGCTCAGAATTATGCAAGAAGCGCCATACATCTCAATCTGATCCTTGCCGCAGGCTATGGTCTGCTGCTACTTCTCTTCAGGGAACCGCTCATTGCCTTCTTCAATCTGGGTGATGCAGGAGTCATTAAAATGGCTGTAGGCTATCTTACGATAGTTGCTTCAGGAATCCTCTTCATGTTCATAAATCCGGTCCTGACTTCGATTTTCAACGGTTCAGGAAACAGCAAAACGCCTTTCATGATCAATCTTGTAGGCCTGGGAACCAATATGATCCTTGACCCCTTACTGATCAGAGGTATTGGGCCGATACCGGCACTAGGTGTATATGGAGCGGCTCTGGCTACAATCCTCGCTCAGCTTCTGGTTACGGTGATATTCATATTTATTATGGCCACCAGCAGAGATCCTTTCTTTAAGATCAATATCTTCAGGAAAGTGGATTATACAAGAATCCGGAATATCGTCAAACTGGGATTCCCTGTAGGCATACAGAACGGTCTGTTCTCCATAATCGGAATGATTATAGCGCGAATCATATCAGTCTACGGTCCTGGAGCCATAGCGGCTCAGAAACTTGGCTCTCAGATCGAATCCATCACATGGATGACAGCTAACGGATATTCCACAGCAATCAGTGCATTTGTAGGACAGAATTATGGCGCACAGAAATACGAAAGAATTATGAAGGGTTATGCAGCAGGGTTGAGACTCATGTCGATCATTGGGGTCGCAACAACCTTATTCCTATATTTTTATGCAGAACAGCTTTTCGGCATTTTTGTCAGTGAACCGGAAACCATTGCTATGGGGGCATCCTATCTTATGATCATTGCCATCTCACAATGGTTCTCGACGCTTGAAATTTCCAATCAGGGCGCATTCAATGGACTTGGAAAGACTGTCTATCCTTCGGTTGTAGGAATAGTCTTCAATGTCCTTAGGATACCTATGGCCTATTATTTTTCGCGAAATCTTGGTATGGGACTGAATGGCGTCTGGTGGGCGATTACAATATCAAGTGTATTTAAAGGCTTAGTCCTTTTTGCTTTCTTCTACATCATCGTCATCAGAAAGTACAGAAAAACAGGTATCATCTAATCAAGAAGCCGATATGACCCTCGTAATGTGCAGCAGTAGTGCTGCATATTACGAGGGTTTTTTATTGAAAATACCAGATGGGATTCTTAGAATCCATGTACTTACAGGAAATTTCAAGGGAATTTACGCATCATCAATACATATAATATCTATAATGAGGAGGGAAATGTAGAAAGGAGAGGCAAAAGACGGGGCTAAAAACCCGAGGAATGAGTTGAGAAGAAATGATGCATTATTGAAAATGACTGGATAAATCACTCAAGCAAAACAAAAACAGTACCGTGTGTATCATGATGAGGAAAACAGAGTAAATAATTGAAAAATAGAGTGATAAGGAGATATTCTCCTGAATCTGAGATTTTATATTACTGGGGCCAGAAATAAAATGTTATTATTATCAACGTTGCCGAATAACTCTGATTACAACGCTTCAGGCGATTGACATCACATTATGTCGGTAATATAATGATAATGTTCTCTTAAAAGGAGAACTGCACAGTTCTTTGAAAATTAAACAGAATATAGGTAAAAAACAAAGTGAACTTCTGAG
>NZ_DAMBTF010000028.1:1161-33927 GCF_032054185.1 Proteiniclasticum sp. | reverse complement strand
TCGTCGGGCTCATAACCCGAAGGTCGTAGGTTCAAGTCCTGCCCCCGCTACCATTGATCAGAGCCGTTTCTGAAACCGAAAGGTAACAGAAACGGTTCTTTTTTTGTCAAATCAGGAAATGGATGAAAGGTTATCTTTTAATGGGATGAACCGACGAAAGTTAAAATGTAAAATCTGAACCGTGTAATTGAAGTTAAGGTCTCGATAACTTATAATCAGACTATAAACTGAATCCAAGGAGGTAACAATATGGAAAGATATATTTGTGTAATTTGCGGCTATATATATGATCCTGAACTCGGAGATGTAGACAATGGCGTAGAACCGGGAACTTCCTTTAAAGACCTGCCTGAAGACTGGATATGTCCGCTTTGTGGTGCTTATGTCAACGAATTTGTTCTTGCTGAATAATCTGCCATGACTGAACTCCAGACCGCTTGTGGTCTGGAGTTTTCAGTTTAATATCATTATTGTATAATTTCAGGCAGATTATTAATATTTATGCGATAATTTTATCTGAAATTAATTATTCTTTCCGGTTTTTATATTATAATGATTCTTGTAAGATCTGAAGCTCAACTAAAAATCGGGAAAGAAGGATGAAATGTGAAAAAGAGACATTGGAAAAAGTATGTACTGGTTTTTGCTGTTGTCATCATCGCAGGCGGGATGATCATTTATAGTCGTCTGTCGAAAAATCTGGAAAAACTCGTCAATGAACCTGTTCAAAATATAAGTCTTCAGGAAATTGAGGACGGAAGTTATGAAGGAGATTACAAAGCCTTTCCGGTAACAGTCAAGTTGAATGTGGAAGTTAAGGATCATAAAATGGTAAAGATCGCAATACTCAAACATGATAACGGAAAAGGAAAAAGTGCAGAGGAAATAACAGGCGATATCATAGAAAAGCAGAGTCTGGATGTTGATATTGTATCCGGTGCAACATACAGCAGCAAGGTCATCTTAAAAGCGGTCGAAGATGCACTGGTTAACAGATAGGGGGAGAAAAATGAAAACTGCAATTATTGTTCATTCCTTTACGGGAAATACACTTTCTGTCGCTGAAAAGCTTAAGGACACTCTGGAAAAACGAGGGGTTAACGTATATCTTGAGAAAATTGAGCCTACTGGAGGAGAAAACAGAAATGAAGTGGATCCTGCCAGAATCAGCTTTCAGAGCAGGATAGACCTTACGGAGTTCGATAATGTTGTGATAGCAGGTCCGGTAAGAGGATTTTCCATGAGCCCGGTGTTAAAAGCGTACTTTGATCAGGGCAGTTTCAAGAACCGCAAGGTATATCTGTTCGTGACTCATTTCTTTCCGTTTGCATTTATGGGCGGTAAATCGGCTATAAGTCAGATGAAGAAATTTGTTGAACAGAGAGAAGGCATCGTTTTAAACAGCCGAATCATAGACTGGAAAAGCCCTTCTCGCGAAAGTGAGATCCGGAGTCTTGTGGATCAGTTCAGTAAAGAGATACAGTAATATATTCATTAAAATACAGCCTCAAGCGATTATGCGTGAGACTGTATTTTTTATCTGAGAAAATCAAATTGAGTAATTCTGGAATCATTCATTACACTTAAAGTGTTCTGAAGTGATTCCGTAAGGCTGATCACATCCGACTCGTACTTCAGTGAAGTCTTAACCGGGTCCAGGCCTATGGGAATGATTTTATAACGGTATGTATCGTTTATTCCCGTACGGCTGACCCATGTGGGGATGAACTGAGCTCTGCTGATTACGAGCTTGCCGTCTGCCTGCCGTTTCAATGAAACCCTTGAGATCAGTCCGTCTTCGGTTCCAGTCATATTCAGAATTTCATCACGCTGGTTTGAAAGAAAATTGCCCAATGAATAGACTACCAGACCTTCGTTCTGACCATCTGCCGTTTGTATGAATTCCATTTCCTGAACCATGTGGGGGTGGGAACCCAGAATCAGATCCACACCTTCTTCAATGAGCAGTTCTGCCAGTTCTTTCTGGTAGAGGTTGGCTTTCTTTTCGTATTCGTTGCCCCAATGGAGCAGAAGCATAATGAATTCTACGCCGTTTCCCTTCATATCATCAATTACAGGTTTCAATCTATCAAATGCCCTTTCAGCATTTGTAAGCTCCATATAATTGACATGGTTTTCCATGCCGGATGAACTGATGTTATTGATGACGATACCGCCTGAGTTGAAATATGCTGTGCTGAAGGAGGCAATACCAAGTTTCATTCCTTTTATGGTTTTCACCAGGTATTTCTTCGAATCAGGGTTTCTGTGGGTACCCACATATTCCAGATTTCTTTTTTCAAGTTCTTCAATGGTACCCATAATTCCATCTGGACCCGTATCCATGGAATGGTTGTTGGCGGTTCCGATCAGGTTGAGGCCAGCATAACGGATACCATCGAGAAGTTCGGGAGGTGAATTGAACCTTGGATACGTCGACACAGGCTGATTCCTGTTGATGGTTGTTTCAAGATTGGCGATGGAGAGATCTGACGCTATGAAGAAATCCCTGACCTCGGTAAAATTATCTTCAAAATCGTATCTGTCCTTACCGACCGACTGTGCGATCCATTGAGATTCGTGTACCATGATGTCGCCTGCTGCAGTAATCAGCACCTCATCATCAGCCGGTTGTATGATGTTCTCGGAGTGGATTGCAGGCTCCACGTGTTCACTTCTTACAGATACGGGCTTAATCGGCCGAGCTGCTGCGGGTGGAGAACTGTAATCTTTCGTAGAGTCCTGCGAGCAGCCAGCTGCAAGCAGCAGGATCATGAGAGCCAATAGGGATTTCTTATAACGTTTTTTGTCCATCATTACACCATTCCCGAAGCGTTATTTGACTTTGTTCAGTCAATTATAATCGATTTTCTTCCTTTTTAGAATATGCACAAAGTAAACATTTACAAATTCAAACTTGCTATATTTCATTTTAATATGTTATGAACATCAAAAACCATTGAAGCGCAGACGATGAATAAGATATAATGACTTTAACTATGTTTAATTTCAGATAATGATCTGTACTTTTACCGATTCGTCATCAACGTTATATTAAAGGAGTACCTTAAATGCTGATAAAAGAATTTCTGAATAATGATGATATGATTGATCTGATTAATTATTCATCGGATCTCATCGCAATAGTTGATGAAGAAGGCCGGATCGGTTTTTTTAATCATGCCTGGAAAAGAAATTTCAGCTATGATACGGGAGATCTCTGCGAGAAAAAGCTGTCCGATATTCTGGATATCAGAGATCATAAGTCTGTCGCGGAGCTTCTCCAGAGTGCAGATCCGGTAAAGAACAGAATTTTTTTTGCTGCTTCACTGAAAGACAGAAGAGGCCGTGTTTATGAAGCTGATGGTACCATCAAGAAGATTGAACACCACAGCATGAAGCATGGCAGTTATATGATTCTTCTGAAAATCATTGCAAAGCATAATATCCAGAAAGAGAAGCAGCTTCTGAAAATCATCGAACTCAGTAAGAAACTCAATGCTAGAGAAAGCGGTAATGCTGATTATCAGATGATTTCAGATGAAATGCTGGAGCTCTCAGAAAGCAAATTTGTTTTCATCAGTATTCTGAATGAGCAGGAACAGAAATATACAAGTATCGCTTTATCCGGAAATCAAGACGAGCTGAAGATTGCCGAGGAAATACTGGAAGAAACACTCAGAAACAGGAAGTGGAGTATTGAAAGTGATCTAGTGGAAAAAACAAGAGATCGGAACATCACTGTTTTTCCGAGTCTCCGAGTACTGACCGGCAGGGATATTCCACTCTCGAAACTGATACTTGTTGAGAATGAACTTCAGACTGGTGAAGTCATTATCATCCGGATTATGAATGATCAGAGATATATCGGTGATTTTACCGTTGTCATGGAGCAGGGCGTCTCCTTTCAGGCTCATGAAGTGGCAGAGATATACGCAGCACAGATCGGTCTGTATATCGACAAGAAAAGGGTGCTCCATGAAATGAAGGAAAACAGCGATAAATTCGAATTCGCCATGGATGCTGCAGGCGTTGGGACATGGGAATGGGAGCTTCCAGCAAATGAACTCTCCTTTTCTTCAAGATGGTATTCCATGCTTGGCTATCGCAAAGATGAGTTCTCCAGTGATATTCTGTCCTGGCAGAAAATATGGCATCCAGATGAGGCGGAAAAGAACATGAAAGTTCTTAACCAGTTTATCAGCGGAACAGCCGACAATCTGGAACTCATCCATAGAATGCTGCATAAAGAAGGTCACTGGAAATGGATTCTCACACGCGGGTACAGTTTCAGAAATTCAGAGGGTATTCCCTACCTTCTGGTGGGTGTCATTATCGATATTTCCAGGTCTCAGGAAGAGAAAAACAGAAATATCGCTGAACGGGAGAAGTTCGCTAATATCATCGAAGCAACCAACGCAGGAACATGGGAGTGGAATATTCAGACAAGAGAAAACAAGTACAACGAGCGCTGGGCTGAGATTGTCGGATACACTCTTGAGGAGCTTTCTCCCATAACCGCAGAAACATGGACCAGCCTTGTACACCCAGACGATCTGAAAAAATCCAACGAAGAGATTGAGAGCCTTTTTTTCAGAAAGAAAGAGTACTATTCTCTGGCCTGCAGGATGAAACACAAGGAAGGGCACTGGGTATGGGTTCTTGACAAGGGGAAGGTTATTTCCTGGACTGATGACGGCAAACCCCTATACATGTTCGGCACGCATATCGATATAACGGAAAGCAAGATGCTGGAAATGGAAATCAAGGAAAGCGAAGACAAGTATCGTTTCCTTGTCGAGAGCAGCTATGATATCGTCTATCGTATCGGAACGGATGGAAAGTTCACTTTTCTTTCCAAAGCATGGGAGAATATTCTAGGGTATGCAATCGAAGAGGCTATAGGTAGAACATTTACTCCTTTCATCCACCCTGAAGATATTCCTAAAATCCATGATTTCTTTAATCGGATCAATGAATCGGGTGAGCAGAGAGAAGCAACAGATTACCGTCTGCTGCATAAAAACGGAACATACCGCCTGTTTACGACCAATGCAATTCCAATAAGGGATGATGAGAATCTGATAACAGGGTTTGCAGGTACCGCCAGAGATATTACCGATGTCAGAGCGGCAAATATGGCGCTCATCGAACAGAAAGATGAACTGGAACGGTTCTTCAATGTGAACATCGATTTTTTCTGTATTTCGGATATGCTCGGGAAATTCAAGAAAATCAATCAGGCATGGGAAAGAAACCTCGGTTACAATCCATCTGAACTGATCGGAAAGAATGCACTGGATTATGTTCATCCTGATGATATCGTACTCATCAAGTCGTCCATTCGCAGGATGTCCAGTGAAAGAAGAGAGGTCAGCTTTGTGATCAGATTCAGGAGAGCAGATGGAGGGTATCGAATTCTCGAATGGAAAGCACAGTCCAGTGGTGAGCTGATTTATGCCGCAGCAAGAGATGTTACGGAGAATAAGAATCTGGAAAACAATCTTTTCATCGAGAAGGAACTCTTCAAGACCACATTGCTTTCCGTTGGAGACGCAGTAATTTCGACCGACAGTCTTGGTAGAGTGACCATTATGAATAAGGTTGCAGAACATATGACAGGCTGGTCCGTTGATATCGCCCTAGGAAGGCCAATAGAAGATGTCTATAAAATCTATCATAATGAAACGGGTAAACCCCTTCAGAACAGGGTAAGAGAAATTCTTAGAAAAGGAAGAAGCACTGGTTATAATGAAATGATTCTTGTATCGAACAGCGGCAGAGAAATGCTCATTGAAGACAGTGCAGCACAGATCCGTGACAATACCGGTAAAATCAATGGTGTTGTTATTGTATTCAGGGACATTACATCTAAAAAAGAGAGAGAGAAGAAAATTGAATTCATGAGTTATCATGATGCTCTGACAGGTCTTTATAATAGAAGATATATTGAAGATGCAATAAAAAGAATGGAGACTACAAGGAATCTTCCGTTTACGGTGATGGTGATGGATGTCAATGGGCTTAAAATCACAAACGACGCGTTCGGTCATCATCTGGGAGACAAGCTCCTGACAAGTACAGCAGAGATCATCAGAAATGTCTGTCGTGAAAATGATGTTCTGTCCAGAGTGGGCGGAGATGAGTTTGTCCTTCTTCTTCCAAAAACTACTTCTGAAGAAGCGGATGCCATCAAAAAACGCATTGTGGAAAAAACGAGCAGAACCTGTATCGGACCCGTATCCATATCTTTGGCCATTGGTTATGCGACAAAAGCTAAAGTCAGTCAGAATATACTGGAAGTGCAGAAGGTTGCGGATAACAACATGTATCGGGATAAGCTGAAGAACGGCAAAATCACGAAGAGCAGAATCGTTCAGACAATACTTACCCTCATTGATGAAAAATTCCCTCACGAGCGTGAGCATCTGAAGTATGTCGCCTCATATGCGGCTGAAATTGCTCAGTCTATGGGTTTCAGAGAAAATGAAGTCGAAAGGGTGAGGACAGCAGCACGTCTTCATGACATCGGCAAAATTTCCGTACCGAAGGAAATTCTTTTAAAACCCGAGAAGCTGACCTTTGAAGAATACGAAATTATAAGGAAACATGCAGAAACAAGTTATCAGATCCTGAAATCAGTGGAGGAATACGCAGGTATTGCAGAGGATGTATTATACCACCATGAGAGATTAGACGGCAAAGGCTATCCTGAAGGACTTGGGGGTCACGAGATTCCGCTTAATTCGAAAATTATAGCCGTAGCTGATGCATATGAAGCCATGACCAGTGACAGGCTCTATCAGAAAAAAAAGACAAAGGAAGAGGCAATCATGGAACTCAGACGGTGCTCCGGATCGCAGTTTGATCCCGTCATAGTTGAGACCTTCATCCGTAAAGTCCTCACTAAAGATGAGTACCCGGAAAATCTGCGCTGATCTGGAATTACGGTTTTGTTTGACACTTGTATATACTTAAGGTAATATGATTAGATGTAAAGAAACAGAAACGTGAAAGAATAGAGGTGAAGTAAATGGCAAAACCAATAGTAGCAATCGTTGGTAGACCTAATGTAGGTAAATCGACATTGTTCAATAAGCTGGCAGGTCACAGGATTGCCATAGTAGACGATACACCCGGTGTAACTAGAGATAGGATTTATGCAGATGCAGATTGGCTGCAATATGAATTTAAATTAATCGATACTGGTGGTATAGAACCGAAGTCAGATGACATCATACTGGCACAGATGAAGAGACAGGCGCAGATCGCAATAGATACAGCAGATGTCATCATCTTCCTTGTTGATGGTAAGCAGGGACTGACAGACTCGGACAATGAAGTGGCTACAATGCTAAGAGTAAGCAAGAAGCCGATTGTGCTTGCAGTAAATAAGGTGGATAACCTGAAGGATGAAGCCAATACATACGAATTCTACAATCTGGGCATCGGCACGCCAATAGCCATATCCTCAGGACAGGGCTTGGGGCTTGGCGATCTTCTCGATGAAGTTGTCAGCCATTTCAACGAATACGAGACAGAAGAAGACGATGAGTACATCAGAGTCGCTTTTGTAGGAAGACCTAATGTGGGTAAGTCTTCTCTGATCAATAAGCTGGTAGGAGAGGAGCGCTCAATTGTTACGGATATTCCGGGAACAACAAGAGATGCCATCGACAGTTACATTGAATCCGAAGAAGGCAAATTCATTCTGGTGGATACAGCAGGACTTCGTCGAAAGTCGAAAATCAAAGCGGAAATCGAACGATATTCCGTGGTGAGAACACTGACAGCCATCGAAAGAGCAGATGTTGTAGTACTCATGGTAGATGCTGAAGAAGGTGTTGCTGATCAGGATGAGAAGATCATCGGATACGCACATGATATGAAGAAAGCCATCATGGTTATCGTAAACAAATGGGATCTGATCGAAAAAGACGACAAGACAATGGATAAGTATCTGAAAGAACTCAAAATGAGTCTTAAATTTATGCAGTATGCGCCATATCTTTTCATATCGGCTTTGACAGGACAAAGAACTCATAAAGTTCTGGGCATGATCAGAAACTGCTATGACAACTACAACAAGAAAATCGGTACAGGAGTACTGAACGATGTCATTGGAAAGGCTCTTCTACAGAAAGAACCTCCGATGATCGGTACAAGAAGACTCAAAGTGTTTTATGGAACGCAGACCGGTGTTAAACCTCCGACATTTGTGTTTTTCATCAATGATACTGGGGCCCTTCATTTTTCCTACTCGAGATATATTGAAAATCAGTTAAGAGAAGCATTTGACTTTTCGGGTACGGGTATTAAAATCGAATATCGGGAAAAGAAAAAAGATTAGCTGAATAAACTAACCTCCGTGAACTGGATAACCGGTACACGGAGGTTTTATTAATTTTATATAGTATGCATAAAAATGAATATTATTATCATGATTCTGTATTTTATATATAATCATGACTATCATTTCTTCATTGCATGAATAGAGATAAACCCTTATATCATAATGGTTTGTTCACATTATTGTTTTTGAATTGATACTAATTAAACAACTTCAGGTTGTATAATTAATGTATAATCTCATTCAGGAGGGAGAGAAATGAAAAAAATGGCAAGAAAGTTTTCGATTTTGCTTGTTATCATCGTTTTTTTCTCGTGGTCGGGATTTACAGCTCTAAATGATTTCAACGGGAACCCTAATGCCGACCGTCTTTTAGATGTTATGGCAGCTGACGACATCAGAGTGACCACAGCGAATCTTAATCTGCGAAGCGGACCGGGTACCAGTTATAGTATTCTTGCTGTTATCCCTAAAGGCACTAAGGTGAATGTGATCAGTGTCTCAGGCAATTGGGCTAAAGTGACCTATTCCGGTAAACAGGGTTATGCCAGCATCTCCTATCTGACTAAGGTTACTACCAACATCATGGTGACTACGGCAAATCTTAATATGAGAACCGGACCTGCCACAAGCTACAGCATCATCAGAGTTATTCCAAACGGTGCACAGGTGACTGTGTTAAGTACCAGCAGCGGCTGGGCAAAAGTGACATACGGCGGCAGCACAGGGTATGCATCACTTAGCTACCTCAAGCCGGCAGGCACGACTACTCATCCACCGACATCAGCAGATATCAGAATCACTACGGCAGAACTGAATCTCAGAAGCGGACCTGGAACCAGCTACAGCATTATCGCAGTGATGCCTTCAGGAGCCAAGGTGACGGTACTAAGTGTTTCTGGAAGCTGGGCAAAAGTGACTTATGCAGGAAAAACCGGATATGCACATACCGCTTATTTAGTTAAGCAGGGAACCTACGCGTCATCTACGGTCATCACGAAAGGTCTTGTTACTTCAAGTTCCAAACAGATTGCACTGACATTCGATGCGGGCTGGGAGTATGCGACGACAATCCCACTGCTTAATATGCTCGACCGTTATGGCGTCAAGGCAACTTTCTTCCTGAGAGCATACTGGGTAAGAGACAATCTCGCTTTAGCAAAAGAGATTCTTAAGAGAGGTCACAGTATCCAGAATCACTCCTTAACTCATCCTCATATGAAGACGATGACAGAGAGTGAAATCAGAAATGAATTTGTACAGTCGACGAAGATTTTCAGAGATTATCTGGGCATCACACCTAATCAGTTCAGACCACCGTTTGGGGAGTATGATTCCAGAGTGCTGAAAATTGCAGGAGAACAGGGTTACAAGTACACAGTAATGTGGTCGATAGACACCATTGACTGGGCTGAGTCATCGGGAGGGGTAACCATCACTAAGGACTACATCACGAATAAAGTGCTGAATAACGTCACCGACAAAGATATCGTACTGATGCACATCGCTTATCAGAAAACAGTAGACGCACTGCCAAGAATGATCGAAACACTGAAGAGCAGAGGCTATACGTTCAAGACTGTGCCTCAGATGGCGCCTTAACATCGTATGAATAATATGGAAATGAAAAAAGAGGTGGACAGCTGTTCACCTCTTTTTAAATAAAATAATTTTGATTTTCGTATAAAAAGGGGGAAAATCCCGAAGAAGTTCGGGGTTTTTCATGCCTTAATTATGATAGAATTATGGAAATCAGAAAATAAGGGCAGGTGTTAGTGTGCAAAATGAGATCAGCTTTAAAGAAAATACCGGATTCATTCTGATTTCAACAGGGTTTCTGCTTCTCATAACATCCTTATACTTTGAACATACGCGGGTAAAACCTGTAATGATGATCACGGGCATTGTACTTATGCTTGCTGCAGCTCTTAATGAGGCTATTACAAAGAAAAGAAACCAGACATTAATGGAGACTTTCAGCCTTGTTCTGATTCTTCTGTGGGGGATACTCCACATTATGATCTGGTAATCACGTTAACATCTTAATCTCCCTCATATCATCCTATAGTAAAGAACCGGACCTCTGGAATAATCCAGAGACCCGGTTCTACTTCTTATAATAACTTTCTATCTGATTGTTCACATCTTACAGGCCTCATGTGAGGCTGGTACTTGTCTCTAAGCCTTGTAAGCAGGCTGTAGAGAGGTTTGAAAAGAAAGAGTACCACAACGAAATTGGATCCTCCATGGATTAGGTCAAAGGGAATGCCTCTTGTCCAGTAGACAATTCCATAGGAAATTCCGTAAAAGAAGGATTCGAAAATCGCAAAGACAAAGCCGAAGGTGAGTCCGAAAATTAAGGCTGTGATGGCATATGGCCATTCTGAATGCGTCCTTCGATGAAGCAGTGCAGAAATTCCGATCAGGAGCGGCCAGATGAAGTAATAAACCAGCAGCCATGTCTGCACGCCATAAAAGAAGATTTCTGTAGTTGAAAAAATCAGTGCAACGATAAAGGTCTTTCTGAATCCGAATACCGAAGCATAAACCATAAAGAGCAGAGTGACAATTTCAACATTAGGGATCAATACCAGCGCCATTTTCCCTGCGGTCAATGTGGCGCTCAGGAGTGGGATGAGGACGATATCCCAGACGGTGAAGTTAGAATCCCTTAACTTCAAAAGTGTACACGTCCTTATCATTTACTGGTATTTCTTTTATCCCTACCATGGCATCTTCCCCATTGATATTAATGTTGAAAAATTCTTTCGTGATATCTGTTTTGTACCCCTTAAGTCCGATAAGCATTGGACCATACTGTGTTTCTTCTGTCTCGAGCTGAAGTTCTTCACTGTACTGTCTAAGCAGACCTTCCAAGTAAAGTTCATCAGATCTGAAGCTTTCACTGAAACTGATGTCTTCACTTTCAATGATGATGTTGATGGTGACTTCTTTGCTGCCTTCTTCACCTTTTGGTGAAAGTGCCTTGTAAACGCCCAGGCCACCCAAGAGCAGCACCAGAATGATCAGCACCGATGTGATTTTTTTGTTCATGTTTTTCCTCCTTGCTGTACTTGACGTACAAACGAATAATTAATCCACACAATAAAGCAGAAGGTGTTTAGAGAAAAGGTGTACAAGGGGAAAATAAAAAGCACCCTTATGGGTGCTGCAAATAGATCGTTCAACAAATACACAATCTATTCTGACACCTCATGACCCGTGAGGAGATTCTCAAAAATATATAGGCAGGTCTTCCGGCTTGACTATGTAAAAGAGTTATCCTTCCCAGAAATATCCAGTGGATCAATTAACTCTTAAGAGTCTTACGGCGGCGGGACCGCACAGGCTTAACCTGTTTCCCTCTTAGTGCCAAGATGCTATCGTGGCAACCTATATGATTAAAATTCTATTTTATTGTGTTTCTTATAAGTCCATTATATCAGATAAAACGAGAAGTTCCAGTGTGTGAAACAGGTAGTTTTTACACTGATTCGGATAAAAAATTATCATTTTCCGAGGAGACCACTGTAAGAAGGAATGCCAAGGGTGACCTGCTATGGTATACTGATTTCTGTCAGATTTTCATCGATATGATACATCAGAGATCTTAACTGACAATGGACAAAACGAAAAGAGGGATAAAATGTCTATGAAGGAACATATAGATTATGAGAAAGAAACAGCAAGGCTTGAAGAGACCATATCTTATATCGTTAGAATCATATCACTTGTTGTGGATAAAAGACTGAAATACAGACAGGATATGAGAGAAGCTTTTACGGAGCTTGATGATATGGACAGCAGCCTCAGCTATGCGAATATACTTTTGAATACAAAACTTCTGGATTCACTTGAGCAGAATTTCAGCCTGCTCAAGAGATCAAAGGATCACCCTTATTTTGCCAGAATGGATATCAGGCAGTCGGATAAGGACAAATTGGAAGAAATATACATCGGGAAAATATCTCTATTTGATGAATCTATGGACACACCGCTGGTTGTCGACTGGCGTGCGCCCATTTCCAGTGTCTATTATGATGGCAGACTAGGCAGAACGAGATACAGCGCCTATGGAGAAGAATTTGAAATCGATCTTCATCTTAAAAGGCAGTACACCATTGAAAACGGAGAGCTTAAGCATTTTGTGGATGTGGATATTTCCATGTCTGATACCTTTCTGCAGGCGACACTGGAAAATCATGCCAGTGACAAGCTGAAGGACATCGTCTCCACCATTCAGGCCGAGCAGAACGACATCATAAGAGCAGACATCCATAAACCGCTTATCGTTCAGGGCGTAGCAGGAAGCGGTAAAACAACCATTGCGCTTCATCGGATTGCCTATCTTATCTATACCTATTCCGATTCGTTTAGTCCTGAGGATTTCATCATCATTGCACCGAACAATCTGTTTCTTGACTATATTTCAGGTGTACTTCCTGAACTTGGCGCAGAGAAGGTCAGGCAGACCACGTTTATTGATCTCATGATGGAAATTCTTGGTCAACGCTTCAAGCTGACAGATCAGAACGAAAAACTGTCCATGCTTCTTCGCAGTGACAGTCAGAAGGAAACTGATATAAGGATCCGAGCATCAGCATTCAAGAACAGCATGGTGATGAGGGATATCCTTGAAGAACATCTGAAAAATCTCGGTGAGCACTTTCTTCCGGATGAGGATTTCATCTTTGATGGGGACGTGCTCTATACCCGAAAATACCTTGATGATATGTTTCATAACAGTTATACCTACCTGCCATACTTCAAGAGGATCGATCAGATCAGACAGTATCTGGAAAGTAAGGTCAAGGAAGCTGTAAGCAGCAGAATTTCGAAAGTGGAAAATATCTATGAGAACAGGATGAACAGAGTGAGGCTTAAAGAAGCTCCATCTGAAGAGCGTAGAGGAAAGCTGAAAGAGCTGATGAAAATGAGGGATGAAAGAATCGGTGAGCTGAAAAAGAGCAGAAAGAATCTCATTCGTGACTATTTCAGGAAGATGGATTATGAGGATACCCTCACCTATTATCTTCAGCTGATGACGGACGAAAATTTCATTTCAGGTTTTGTCGAGGAAAAAGACTTTGAAGTTGTGCAGTACGTGGTCGAAGATACCCTCAGAAGGGCGAGAACCAAGGAGCTTGAAATTGAAGATCTTGCACCGCTGGCCTACATGCACAGCAGGCTCTATGGAGTGGAGTCTTCAGTTAGGGTGAAGTATGTGGTTATAGACGAAGCTCAGGATTTCAGTGATTTTCAGTTCTATGCTTTAAGAAATATCCTGAATACCGACAGATTCACAATACTTGGCGATCTTTCTCAGGGGATTCACATGTACCGGTCCATAAGTGACTGGACATACCTCAAGAATCATATTTTTAAAGAAGAGACCAACTATCTCACACTCCTGCAGAGTTATCGTACGACAATTGAAATTATGGAATCTGCAAACGAAGTGCTCACAAGGTCACCCATCAGAGATCTGACCCTGGCAAAGCCGGTTGTAAGACATGGCAAAAAACCTGCTGTTAAAGCATACATGAGTGAAAGAAATCTTATAAGAGGAATTCTGAACACCATGAACGCATGGACAGAAGAAGGATATACAACCATTGCTGTCATCACGAAGACTGCAGCAGATGCCGCTCATCTGCATAAAGCTCTCAAGCAGTCAAAAGACCTTGACATCAGCCTGATCGGCGAAAAGGCAGTTCACTTCACTGAACGGTATGTGGTCCTTCCTGCGCACATTGCAAAAGGCCTTGAATTCGATGGAGTCATTGTAACGAATCTGAATGATGCATATAAAATCACAGAGCTGGATGCCAAACTGCTCTATGTTGCCATGACACGAGCAATGCACAGACTTTCTGTGCTTTTCCTGGAGGGCAGTAATCCGTATTTCAGTCAGGACTGAAAAAATAAGACCGCATTCCTCTGAATGCGGTCTTGATATTTCACTGAAACGTTCTTATTTCGCCAAAATATGTTAATCAATATTGATATCAGACACAGTGGTTATAGGTACTTCTGTAAACCCCATGGATTCGTAAAGCCTAAGTGCATCTGTATTTTCTACTGTGACATAAAGGTAGAGCGAGTGGAAGCCTTTTTTATACAGCTCAAAGGCTGCGCGGTTTATAAGAAGCGTGGCGTAGCCGAGCCTCTGATCTTTCTTACGGGTAAAGGTGTATGTAATGGTGGGTTCATCACGATAAAGACAGACAAGGACTCCTGCGCTGACCTGATCATTCTCCATGAGGAGAAATGAAGAATCCTGCATGAAGGGTCCATAGCAGCCCCTGTAAACCCGTGTGATCTCGTCGATGGTCTGAGTGAGGGTTTCCCCCTCGTAATCGACGGTATCTCTGTAGGCATCTAGAAATGCATCTGCCATGACCTCAAGATAGGAGAATTCCGCAGGAACGAGCTCATGAGAAAAAACCATAGGTTCGTCACTTAACCTGAGACTCATACGAATTCTTTTTGGCATGAACACCACCTCCTAAGGTTATTCTACTATATTTTAGGTAGGATTGCGTTGTATTGTCAAAATAATTCAGCTAAACTTTAAGTTAACAGATGAAAGGAGCATTATAGATATGAAAATTCTTCACGTAGCGGATTTACACATCGGAAGATACTTTAATGGCGTATCATTACTGGCGGACCAGAAAAAAATGCTGAATCAGATTATAAATGTCATTAAAGAAGAGGATCCACAGGTAGTCATCATAGCCGGGGATATCTATGACCGGTCTATTCCAAGGGAAGATGCAGTAAAAGTGAACGACGGATTTCTCACAGAGCTCGTCAGACTGGGGAAGAAGAACATCCTCATTACAGGTAATCATGATTCCCATGAAAGAGTGGGATTTCTCAACTCACTGCTCGAAGATAAGGGACTTACAGTGGAAAACAACGTAAAGAGGCCTCTGAGATGCATCACCTTAAAGGATGAATTCGGACCTGTGGAAATCTATCTGTTTCCATATCGGGACACGGCTAATCTCAAGACAATCTATGAACTTGAAACTTTCAGGGATGACACACTTGTTTATGAAAGAATATTCAAAGAAAGCGTAAAGAAGAACACCAACAGAAAGGTGCTTGTCTATCACGGTTTTGTTGCAGGGTCAAACAAAGAGGCGGTTGTTGAAAGCGAATCCGAGCGGATTCTTTCAGTGGGCGGACATGACTATATCCGCACCAACGTCTTCGAGCCGTTCAATTATGTGGCTCTAGGACATCTTCATAAACCTCAGTGGGTTGTGGAGGGGAAAATCAGATACTCAGGCTCTCCGATGAAATACTCCTTTTCTGAAGAAAATCATAGAAAAAGCATCAGCATCATCGAACTGAATGAAGACGGGAAAGTCGATCTTAAGGAGATTCCTCTGGTTCCGGAAAAAGATGTGGTGACCCTGCAGGGCAGCTTCAATGAAATAATGAACATGAAATATACGGGTAATCCGGAAGATTATATCAGAGTGATCCTTAAGGATACAGAAGAGATTCTGGAGCCCATGATGCGTCTGCGCGTAAAGTTTCCCAATATCCTTGAACTGCAGAGGGAAAGGGATCAGAACAAGATTCTCAATGAGTATAAGGATTACAGCATCATTCAGAAGAAAGACATCACAAAACTCTTCAAGGACTTCTACAGGCTGAAGAATGACAGGGATATCGAAGAGTCAAACCTGGATGTGATCCGAGAAATTGTTGAAAGTCTGGAAGGAGGGAGTATTCTATGAAACCACTGGATCTGACCATCAAGTGTTTCCTTGGGTTCAAGGAAAAAACGGAAATTGATTTCAGGCCATTATACGAAGACAAGATCTTTCTCATCACAGGTCCTACAGGAGCGGGAAAGACTTCGATATTTGATGCGGTATGCTACGCTTTATATGGTGAAGGAAGCGGAGAAACAAGAACCAAGGCAAAGTGCTTCAGAAGCCAGATGGCTGAGGAAAACGAGGAAATGGAGGTCTCTTTGTCATTTGAAGTCAAAGGACAGCTTTATCATGTCCGGAGAGTGGAGACTGCAAAGGGCGTCAACAAGGCCTATTTCTATACCGAGAACGATCCCGAGAAGCTTCTTGTCAAAATCAAAGAAGTGAATACGGAGATTGAGCAGATCATCGGACTTAATCTGGATCAGTTCAAAAAAATTGTGATGATTCCACAGGGAGAATTTCGTGAATTCCTGACTGCCGGAACTAAAGACAAGTCAGATATTCTGAAGAAACTTTTCTCTACAGAGCAGTATGAAAAGCTGCAGTGGATGATTAAAGAGCGTTATGACGCTTCAAGAGCAGCTGACCGCAAACTGGTCATGAAATTCAATGAGATCCTAAAGGAAGCGGGGATGGAAGGCAAAGACATCGAAATGGGACCCGATGCTCTTCTGGAGATGCTTCAATCAGCTGAAGAAGAGATTGCCCATATGCAGAAGGAAATTTCCGAATTGACGCAAAGGCAGAAAGAGATTGAGAAAGAAATCACCGAAACGCAGAAGAACAATTCGGATCTCGAGACATTCCAGAAAGTGCGTGAAGAATACGGTAAATACCGTAATCTGAAGAAGACTTTTGAAGACAAGGAAAAAGAACTGAAACTTCTGAGAAAGATTGAAATGATTACCCATACGGAAAAACAGCTGGCTGATAAGGAAAGCGAAATCAGAAAGCTCCAGACAGATATCACAATTCTGTCAGAGGACAGAAAGAAGATTGCACAGTATCTTGATCGTTGCAGAAAAACTCTGACAGCGGTTACCGACGAAGCCATCAATCTTGATGAAAAGAAGACGAAGAAAAACAGGTTGGAAGATCTGCTTCTGAAATCGAAAAGACTCTCTGAAGCAAATCTTCAGCTGGAAAAGCTCAATCAGAAAGGACTTGAATTCGAGAAAAAACTTGCCTTTCTTCGCAAAAAAGAACGGGATCTGTCCGCTCTTATGGAGGATGAGAAAGTGGCATCCCGAGAACTTCATGATGAAAAGGTCTGTCAGATGGAACTCAAAATGAAGCTTCAGGAGTCGAGCAGCCGTCTGAAGACCATGGTCACACTGTTCAATAAAGCGCAGAAACGTGACGAAGTGGAAGATAACATCATCAGACTGAGAAAAGAAGAAGAAAATCTGGGAAGAAATCTTGATGTTGTAAGCAATGCGTATCTTCATGAACTTGAAAAAAGAAATCAGTCCTACGCTCAGATACTGCGTTCAGAACTTACAGACAATGATCCATGTCCGGTCTGTGGATCACTTGATCATCCTTCGGTCATTCGGGACGTTCAGGAGTTTGATGAGATTACACTTAAGAATCTTGAAGAAAAGAAGAGAAACCTTGAAAAAGCGCTTCAGGAGAAGAAGTCAGATGTGAAAAACTGGATCAGAAATCATGAAGATCTGCTTGAAGAAATCTTCATCATGGGGGATGAGAACGGAATAAACACATTTAAACTGGATGATCTTCGTATCATCGGTGGCGATGAGAAAGAGAAATACCGAAGGCTGGAAAATAAACTTGCTGAAAACATGACTTCCGTAAACCGATGCACCACTAACCTTGATACTGTCAATGAAAGGATCAGAGTTTGCAGGAAAGACCTTGATTCCCTTGACGATCTCATCAAAGCGAGTGATGAAGCAAAAGCCATGATCAATGACCTGAAAGGGGAAATACGTTCGCTTCAGAATGAAGGGGTCCCTAAGGAATCCTTTGGGCTGAGTGCCCAGATCAAAGAACTGGATCGGATCATTTCGGATATCAGCTTGAGACTTGAACAGGCAAAAAAGAGCTATGAGGAATGCTACAATCAGGACCAGAACTTAAACGGACAGGAAAGTGCACTGAACCAGACCCTTATTTCAGCACATGAAACAGCTAAGGGGTTAAAAGATCAGTTCTTCAAAAAATTGGAATCAGCAGAAGTACCAAGAGATATCTATGAAATGAATAAACATAAGGTTTCAGAGATAGACCAGATTGACGAAGAAATTGTATCTTTCTTCAAGGGATATAATGCGGCTAAAGGCGTATATGAGAATCTCCGTGCAAAAGGAGATACTCTGCGTCATAAAGATCTCGCTCCGATACGTACCCATCTTCAGGAAACAGAGCAGACTCTGTCAGATAAAAATCTATATCTGAAGGAAGCGGGAATTCTTGTGCATAATCTCAGACGTTCCCATGAGAGGCTGGGTGAAATTCACGTAAAATATCTTGAAAACAAAGAGAAACTTGCGGTTATTCAGGACCTTTATGATACAGCCAATCTGGGCATGGGATTTGAAACATTCGTCCAGTCGTATTACTTTGAAGGGATACTCATCCGAGCAAATGAAAGACTGAGAAAAATGACCGAAGGCAGATATCAGCTCAAGAGAAGAAACGAAACTGAGAACAGACGAGAAAAAATAGGACTTGGACTTGATGTCTTTGATGAGTATACTGGGAGAGAGAGAGATGTACAGTCTTTATCAGGTGGAGAAAGCTTTAAAGCCTCTCTGTCGCTTGCGCTGGGGCTTTCTGATTTTATTGAGAGTCATAAAGGCAGTGTGAATCTGGAAACGATTTTCATTGATGAAGGATTCGGTTCACTGGATCAGGATTCACTGGACAACGCGCTGGAGAGCCTTCTTGAACTCAATATGTCCGGCAGAATCGTGGGTATCATATCACATGTCACCGAACTTAAGGACAGAATTCCAGGAAGACTGGAAGTGAGTACTTTGCCAGGTAAAGGCAGCAGAATCAGAATTAACGGAGGGATATAAATGCAGATGGTATGCTATTCAAGATGCGGGACATGTATGAAAGCCAAGAAATTTCTCATGGCTCATAATCTGGAATTTGAGTATCGGGAAATTATTGAAGACAATCTGACGCTGGATGAGCTGAGAGAAATCTACAGAAAAAGCGGTCTGCCGATTAAAAGGCTGCTCAACACAAGCGGGACCGTATATCGTGATCTCGAGATGAAAGATAAGGTAAAGACTTATAAGGATGAGGAGATTCTAAAACTGCTATCAGAAAATCCTATGCTTGTGAAAAGACCGGTACTGATCAGAGATGAACTTGTTTTAGTCGGATTTAATGAAACAGAATGGGAACAGCTTACCTGATGGTATAAGACACAGAACATAGGGGGGAAACATGAAAAAAAGCAGAAACGACAAGAACGCACTGTACTGGAAAATCGGAGTAGTGTCAATTGTACTGTCCATCGTATTCTTTATTGTCGCATCATTACTTCCTTAGCCTGAAAAATCAGATATAAGAGAAAATCAGAAACAGGTTGGAATAGAAATATTCTGATCTGTTTTTCCATATTTACATGGATTACCGTCTGGCTTTGGTGTATCATCAAGATAAACAAAACACTATTACAGATATACTGATTGATATTTATTATCAATAGGAAGAAGGAGAGAAATCATGTTTTTCTATCTACTGATGGCCGCCACTATGCTGATTATGGGGCTTGTCGTGCATAAAGGCAAAGCCTATTTTCTGATTTCCGGTTACAATACCTATTCCAAAGAAAAGAAAGAAAATGTAGACGTTGTTTCTCTGGGGAGACTTATGGGCTACTATGGATACAGCAATGCCGCTGCATTTTTTATAGCAGGCATGTTCAGGGTTTTCGGATCCGAAACTGAGCTGATACCTGTTCTTGTTTTCTTCGGTTTATCCACAATGGTGCTCATTGTCAGAGCACAGAAGTATGATGGGAATATGCATGATGAACAGGGTATGATGACTAGAAAAGGTAAGATTCAGACGTATCTTATCGTCATCATCTTAGGAGGCACCTTCCTTTTTGTGGGATACATGATGTATGCCTCCTCACGAGATACAAGAGTCACCATTGACGAATCGGGAATGGAAATCCATGGAATGTATGGAGATACCTATCTGTGGACAGAAGTGAAGGAACTCACACTACTTGAAGAGATACCTGAAATCACAAGAAGGACAAACGGGTCAGCCATTGGTTCTATGCTTCGTGGGCAGTTCAGAATGAAAGAATTCGGGTCAGTCAGACTATTTATCGATGCGGATGTCTCACCTTATATCTCTTTTGTCCAAGACGGCAAAAGAATTATCTTCAATCTGGGCGAAGAGTCAAAGACGAGAGAGCTTTTCGAACAGATGAAGAAGATCGACAAATGAGACGAAGCCTGTATCAAAAGGGAGAATCATACCGGAAGAAAAGGAGTGTTATGAATAAATGGCAGATTTAAAATTTATGGAAGAGTTATCCAACGCGTTTGGTCCTGGAGGATTTGAAGAGGATGTGGTCAGGGTCATCAAGAAATATACGGAAGAATTTGATGTCACCATGGACGCCATGAACAATGTCTATGTTGAACTTAAGGGAAATACAGGAAACAGGCCTAAAATCATGCTTGACGCGCATCTTGATGAAGTGGGATTTATGGTGCAGGCCATTGATCACAAAGGTCTTCTGAGCATCGTTCCTCTTGGTGGGTGGGTGAGCAGCAATGTTCCAGCGCACAGCATGATCATCAAAACGCAGAAAGGTGAATATATCAAAGGGATTGTTGTATCAAAACCGCCTCATTTCATGACACCGGAAGAAAAGACTGACGGAAAAATCCATCTGGAAGAGCTGAAAATTGATGTCGGATGCACCAGCAGAGATGAGGTCATAGATGATTTTGGAATTAACCCGGGTGATCCTGTTTCACCTGATGTCACTTTCTCCTATAACGAAAAGAATGGAATCATGCTGGGTAAGGCTTTTGACAACAGAATAGGATGCCTTGCTGTAATCGAGACTTTGAAAAGGCTTAGTACTATGGAGCTTTCCTGCGATGTCGTCGGGGCTCTAGCTGCACAGGAAGAGGTGGGAACAAGAGGTGCACAGGTTACAGCTCAGGTCGTCAGACCGGATTTTGCCATTGTGTTTGAAGGGTCTCCGGCTGATGATATGTACTACGACGAGTTCAATGCACAGGGAGCACTGAAGAAAGGAGCTCAGATCAGGCATCTGGACCAGAGTTATGTCAGTCATTCCGGTTTCATCCGTCTGGCAAAGCATGTAGCGGAAAAAAATGAGATCAGAGTTCAGAGTGCAGTGAGAAGAGGTGGAGGCACCAATGCCGGGAAGATTCATCTGGCAGCAAAGGCTGTCCCTGTACTTGTTGTTGGCATACCTTCCCGCTATGTACATACACATTATTCCTATGCTGCACATGAAGACATCGATTCTTCTGTGGAACTTGCTGTAAGCACCATAAAGGCTATGGATACTGATGCTATGGATAACCTTTTGAAAAAACAGTTCCTGTAAACGAGGTGATTTATGCTTGCTTTTTCTCTTTCCATCACAGTACTTCTTTCTCTTACAATGATCGGATTTGGACATATTTTCATAAAAAGACCACCCAAGAACATTAATGCACTATATGGGTATCGCACAAGGATGTCATGTTTAAACGAGGATACCTGGAAATTTGCACATAGGTACTCGGGTCAGGTGTGGAGTAAGAGTGGAATGATTATGACTATCCTGTCACTGCCGATCATTATCGGCTTAAGGAAAACAGAACGATACGAAGACTATATGCTGATTCTTTTCTATTTTCAGATGGCTGTACTGCTTGCGGTAATTCCCATAACAGAACGGGCGTTGAGAAGGATTTTTGACAAGAATGGAATCAGGTTGCATGAAGAGAGAGAGATTTGAATTACTGCAAACTAAAAAAGCTGAACTAACATGATGTTAGCCAGCTTTTTTTTGTTTACAGTTTCATATCGCCGGGTCTGATGTGGCCTTTCTTTCTCATGAATTCTGATATGACCAGCGTCAGAACTGCTGGAAGAATGACGTGCATAAGGATGATCAGCATGATGGTTCGTGTATCTGAACCCATGACACTCACTGCGTCGAATTGTCCCACGAGCCCTGATGTACCCATTCCTGCACCTAGTTTTGATCCTTCCATTTTGAATACCGCACTGGCTATCGGACCAAGAATTGCTGATGCCAGTGTAGGGGGAATCCAGATTTTCGGATTTCGTATGATATTTGGTATCTGAAGCATGGATGTACCTATGCCCTGAGAGACCAGTCCACCGATTCCATTTTCTCTGAAGGAGGCTACTGCAAATCCGACCATCTGAGTTGCACAGCCAACAGTCGAAGCGCCTGCAGCAATTCCTGATAGCCCTAGAGATACTGAAAGGGCTGCCGAGCTTATCGGTAGAGTCAGGACCATACCCATGACCGTTGAGACGATGATACCCATGGGAACTGGCTGAAGCTCAGTTGCACGGTTGATCAGACTGCCGAGGAAAGTCATGAAGGCTGCGATGAAGGGCGAAATATAAAATCCGACCAGGCCACCGGCAACGATGGCTGCTAGAGGGAGAAGAACGATTTCGATTTTTGTCTTTCCCTTCAGAAATTTGGTCAGTTCGGCTGCAACAAGTGAGGCGATGAGTGCACCAACCGGTTCTCCGATTTTAGCGACCATGGCACCATCGGTCAGTGTAAATGTTCCTGCTCCGATGGCACCGACCACTACTGATGCAAATATCCCCAAGGGAGGTGCGCCTACACTGAAAGCGACAGCAGCACCGATTGCAGGACCCATAAGACTTTGAGCGATGGTTCCGAAGCTGATGAGTGTTTCGATATTTAAAAGTGTACCCAGCTGCTTGATGATGAGACCTATGAGCAGCGATGCGAATAAGCCCTGCGCCATACCGTTGAGTACTTTGATCGAGTAGTCGGTTATCTTTTTACGTTCATTGTTCTTTTTTACCTTAGTCATGTCTAACACCTCTTAATGCTATTCTTGTCTTTGAATTCTAGGTGCCTCCGGATCCACATATAAGGTTTTGTTTGTTGAATAGATAACCATACCTGGTTTCGCCCCAGAAGGTTTTTTGACATGCTTCACCAGGGTGTAATCTACAGGGACCTTGGTGGATTTAGAGGCTTTGCTGAAATATGCAGCAAGGTTTGCCGCCTCAAGTAATGTTTCATTATTAAAATCGTCGCTTCTAATTATGACATGGGAACCGGGTATGTTCTTGGTATGGAGCCATGTATCGTGTCTGCCTGCAAATTTCGTCGTGAGGTAATCATTCTGGGTATTGTTTTTGCCCACAAAGATGTCGATGCCTTCGGACGATCTGAAATGCAGGGGTTTTGAAATTTTTTCTTTCTTGCTTTTCGGTTTTTTAAACCGCAGATAGCCTGCAACCATGAGCTCCTGACGGATGTCCTGTATTTCGTTTTCGTTTTCCAGGTTATCCAGTGAAAGAAGTATGGAGACAAGGTAGTCTTCTTCCTCAAGGGCTAGTATCTTCTGCCCCTTGGCCATTACCTCAGAACGTTTTTTCTTGTTATATTTGTTGTAGTAGACCTCGATATTCTGACTGATCGTTTTGGAGGAATTGAGCCTGATTTCGATATCTTCATTGGTATAATAGTTCAGAAGTGTAGCCTTCTCCATACCGTCCTTCAAGGCATACACATTTGCTGACAGGATTTCTCCTCTAAGCCTGAACTCATCCTTATCCATTGAGTCTTCAATGGCCTTATCAAGCAGCTCAATTTTTTTCCTAACTCTCTGCAGATTATTGTTGAGGATCTTCTGTAGGTCTGAGGTTTTGGATTTGATTCTATCCTTAGCATCTTTTTCGCTGACAAAGGTTTCCAGAGCCAGGGATGGTGAGTCGAATTCCAGATACGTTTCCTTGAAGGGGTAACTGGTCACGTCCTCAAAACCTTTTTCAGATTTCAGGATGAAGAAGCGGCTGCTCTTTCCAAGGCTTTCAAGTATGTGCCTGGTGAATTCCATCGGATCTTCATTCTGATAAATGCTGTAGATATAATGGGATGTCTTTTTGGATACCCCTGCAAAGGTCCTGCTGAAAAAGTCTTCTTCGAAATCAAGTGATTCCAGACAGCTTCTCAGTTCGTCATCTGTGTAATTCAGAGGATCAAGCTTGTCGCTTTCTGGTGGAGTCACATAAGTTTTTCCCGGAAGCAGAGATCTGTAGGAGTTTTTCAGCGATGAAACATGCTTTATGCAGTCAACGATGGTTCCTTCCTTGTCTCTGATAAGTATGATGTTGGAATGCTTTCCCATCATTTCGATGGAGAGAGTAAATGCCTGGTCATAGCCAAATTCATCGTATCCGATAAAATTCAGATTGATGAGTCTGTCTCCATTTACCTGATTGATCTCGACGAGTTTTGATCCCACGAGATGTTTTCTCAAAACCATGAGAAATAGTGGAGCCTGCATGGGGTTTTCTTTTGCGATGTCCGTATAATGTATACGCGCATAAGCGTTGTTCGATGTGAGCAGAAGTTTTCTGTTGCCGCCGGTTCCCCTCATCTGCAGAATGACTGTATCCAGTTCAGGCTGCGAAATTTTGTTCACCTTAGCTCCGATCAGCTCATCTTTTAGTTCTTTGACTATATTACTGAAAAAAATCCCATCTAATGCCATTTCTAATTTCTCACGGATAAGCTTTCCGCGTTTCCTCCTTGTTGTACTTTTTGCACATTGCTCTGCAATCAAATCTAATTATATCTTATTTTTTCTATCCCACCAAATATTGCATAAACAAATCTTTAATTCCCATAATAAATACAAACTGGAGGTGAAAAGAATTATGGAATTGGACCAGATCATCAGTCAGGGCATCGAAGCGGGTGCTTCAGATATTCATTTTATTCCTTCCGGAACTACTGTGAATCTGTATTTCAGAAATGGGGATGACCTGGTCCCTTTGTATGAAATGGATCATCTCAAATATCAGGTGCTGGTGCAGAAGGCGAAAGCTATGGCTCAGATGAATATTTCGGAAAAAAGAATGCCTCAGGATGGAATACTGAAAACCGGAAATCTCAGTGTGAGAGTCAGCACGCTCCGCTGCATACATGGAGAGTCTCTTGTCCTTAGACTTTTCAGAAAGGAACTCATTACACTTGAAAACCTTGGTATTTCTCCCATGACCCAGTCACAGATCATGAAGAGGCTGATTGAGAAAACGGGAATATTTCTCATCTGTGGGGAGACAGGAATGGGGAAAAGCACAACTATGTATGCCATGATGATGAAACTGAGAGATGAACGGCTGAAAGTGATTTCTATTGAGGATCCTGTTGAAAGGGAGATTGAAGGTATTGTTCAGACGCAGATCAATGAGACATCGGGTTTCGGGTATGAGAGGGCGATTTTCGCCGCATTGAGGCAGGACCCGGATTATATCTGTATAGGTGAAATCAGAAGTCGTGAAACCGCAGGTGCACTCATAAGAGCTTCACTGACCGGTCATCGAGTAATATCGACCATACATGCACATGATTTTGACAGTGCAAAACGAAGGATAATGGATTTCGGAATCAGTGAAGAATACATTTCAGTATCCCTCACAACCGTAATGAATCAGAAGCTATACTTTGAGCGTGGAAGGAGAAGAGTAAATGGCTGCATGGAATTTTACGAAGATCGTGTTTTTTCAAAGGATAAATAGAATCAGTAAAGAAAAATTCAGTAAAGAGAAGTTCTTCTATGAAAAAGGGAATTATCTGAGAAACGGAATCAGCCTGACCGAGGCACTCGTGATCTCAGAAGATAAAACCGATCTGAAACTGAGAGAGATGATTCTTGATGGTCTCCGATTGTGTGACGCGATGAAATCCCTCAATGTATTTAAAGATCGTGAACTGAGTCTGATCAGACTTGCAGAAGAAACGGGAGATATAGCGGGTACATTTGAGTCGATTCATATTACACTGAAGGATGAAAGGGAGCTTAAAGAAAAAATAATGACAGTCCTCCTGTATCCTTTGCTGCTCCTTGTTTCAGCTGTGATATTCTTTTTAGCGGCCGTATATTACATTGTTCCTCCACTACATACGATGCTCATGGGACTTGGTACAGAGAACAAAATTCTTGCTGTCATATACGAAATCGGGCGAAAAATTCCCTTTGGTTTTATGAGTCTGATTCTTATACTCATCGTCTCATGTGGCATTCTGAATCTCAGAGATAAAGAAAAACTGTTCCGCCTCGTACTTGGAAAAAACATGAAAAAATATCAGGAGCTCAGATTCATAGATGAGCTTCAGCTTCTTTCCGGAGGGGGGCTGGATCTTCTGGAGTGCTTCAAGCTCCTGGAAGGAGAAGGATATCCGTGCCACGGACTTGCAGAGAGAATCATAGAAGGAACAGGGTTCAAAGAGGCGTTCAGAGAAGAAGGTTATTCTTCACTGCTTGTGGGATATCTTACCATGGCCGAAGAAACAGGAGACTACCATGTGGCTTTTCAATCATACATCAAACTTCAGAAAGTCTACTTCAGAGATTTTCTGAAAAAGAGAACTGCTATGATTGAGCCTTTATCGATTGTAATCATGGGCGCTGTTGTATTTATGGTGTCGTTTCTCATTATGATTCCCATGCTGGATGCCTATGAAAACCTTTAGAGGCAGTTTTCTCATGGAAGGAATGATCTGTGTATTCATCATGGGCATCTTAATCGTGATGGGTTCCTCAGGGCTCCCAAAAGAATTCTCAGAAAGCGTAGAGGAAGCTCCTGTCATGCTGCTCGGTCTCATCAATGAAGAGATGAGGGAGTCTGCATCCACGATGAAAGGCAGTCAGATCAGAACAGACGGAAACTTTGTTTTTCACATGAATCATAAGCAGGTTGTAACAAAAAGAATTTATTTAGATAAAGGGGTGAGGATCTTTTATGGATCCTATTTTGATCCGAAATTCACATCCACGACAAACTTCAGTTTTCTCATTAACGGAACTGGGTCACAGAACGGACGCATCTCTTTTTATCGTAATGGCATACTTGAACGTGACATCATGGTGCATCTGGGTACACTGACCATGGATATCCGTAGTCCGAAGTGATTGAGTGGGAGAAGAGAATGTGATGGAAAGATGTGGAAAAGGATTTATAAATGTGTTTTTTCTAGGTGGGCTATTGATCATCCTCATGTGTTCTCTTGTGCTCACAGAAGAGGCAGGAAGGATGCGCACAAAAAGAGCTGAGCTGGAGAATATGCTGGCGTTTGATTACAGGGTGGAAGCATATTATCTCCTCATTGAAAGCGGGGCATTATCCTGCGAAAAGGAAAGAGCGTATGGCAGTTTATCTGTATATGAAATTGAGGAACATAGGGAAGGGGACAACTATATCACCATCGAAAAACTTGAAGACAGGACTCTGATAAAGGGTTACTTCAAAGGCGTAGAGAGGACATCTTATGAAATATCAAGATAAAAGCGGTAGATTTCTGGTGGAGTTCATGATGTACATGGCTTTATCCGTGTTTTTCATGAGCACATCGTTCAGACTTTATATCGGAATCAGGACGGACTATAAAAAGAACCTCTCTTTCCTCAAACATACGGATTATGCATATCACACATTTGAAGTGCTGAAGGTGGATCTTTATACCCATGCACAGTCATTCGCACTCTCAGGAGATATGCTGCATATCCGAAAAGAGAACTATGTTGTGGGAAATGAAATCATACTTCAGCAGAGAGGGTCAAGGCTTGTTTATCTATATGGAACGACACTTCAGGAACTGTGTCACGATCTCGTGAAGGTTGAAATGAATCAGATCGGCGACATTCTTCTGATCACACTTATATTCCCGGATGTGACCTATGAAAGAGGGTATGACATTGGAACATAAAAAAGGCAGTATGATCTATATGATGATGATACTGATTCTCTGCAGTACATTTCTGATTAGAAACCACAGGCTTTTCAGAAGCCATATTTATCTTGAACGGGGAATCTATTCCATGGATGTCCGGGTTCATGAGTTCAATGTATCGCTTAAATTTATTGAAGCCTCTCTGAACGCGCGTTTTGTAAATGCTGAGGAATTCCTGGTTTATATCAGATCTGGTCGGAACATTTCTATAGACATCTTCACTATTACATACGATTCAAGTTATAATAAAGATGGAACAGATATGATTCTAGTTCTGGACAAAAGTCTGAACTATCTCAGAAAGGTCAAGGTCATCGAGGAAGATGGTCAGCTTAAGCTGATCAGTAAGGGAGTCTGATTTGTGAAGAATATATATTTAGTCGGTATGCCGGGAAGCGGCAAGAGTACCCTTGGAAGACTGATCGCGCAGGAAATGAAGCGAGTATTTATGGATACAGATGAGGAAATCAGGAAAAGATTCGGCTGCACACCTGAACAGATCATTTTACTTCAGGGAGAAGAAAAGCTTCGGGAAGTGGAGAAAGAGCTGCTTTCAAAATTGTTGTCAGAATCGGGACTCATCATATCCACCGGTGGCGGATTTCCTGTTTATAACGAGAATATGAAACTCATGAATAAATCCGGTATTACAGTATATCTTCACTATGATGTGAGTGATTTATGGGAAAGACTGGAGAATGACCGTAAAAGACCGCTGTCTTCATCACTTAAATCCACTGAGAGTCTTCTGAATAAACGGGAGAATATTTATAAAGAAGCACAGATCAACCTCTGCGGAGCAGAGGATTTGGAGTTGAATCTTACACAGATACTGGGCTTGATCAGAGAGAGATTTCCTGAGGAGTTCTGATAACGGATTTATCTTCATCAGGACAAATTCAATATTTATTGCCAAAGAGAAGTCAATCTGATAAAATATCCTTGGTTAATTGCAGAAAGATCACTTATACAGACAGAAGGCAAACCTTTATCAGGAAACCCCTAACCTTCTGTTTACGATGTCGATACTGATTGATATCTGATTATAATAAGGGGAATTTTGGAGGTAAAAAAATGATTTCAGCTAGTGAATTAAGAAAAGGTACAACATTCGAGCATGAAGGGAATGTATATGTCGTGCTAGAATTCCTGCATGTCAAGCCAGGTAAAGGTGCAGCGTTTGTTCGTACAAAACTTAGAAATGTTATTTTAGGTGGCACCACAGAAACCACATTCAATCCTACGACAAAGCTGCTTGAAGCTGTCATTGAAAGAAAGGAAATGCAGTACCTTTATAATGACGGTGAGCTATACTACTTCATGGATCAGGAGACATTCGAACAGATTCCTCTCAACTATGAAAAAGTGGAAGATGCCATCAAGTTCCTGAAGGAAAACAATTTTGCAGTGATCAAGTTCTACAAGGGTGAAGCTTTCTCAGTTGAAGCACCGAATTTTGTTGAACTGCAGATTACCGAAACAGAACCAGGAATCAAGGGTAATACAGCAACCAACGCGCTTAAACCTGCAACCGTAGAAACCGGCGCAATGGTCATGGTTCCATTCTTCATCAATGAAGGAGATTCAATAAGAGTGGACACACGTACTGGGGAGTACATGGAAAGAGTTTAATTGAATAACAGAAATCACATAAAAGAGGTCTTGATTAAGATCTCTTTTTTTCGCGTATTCTTATAGTGAGAGATATGGTCCGATATTAAATCCTTTGATTGCCTAAGCATTTAACTGCTGAAATATATATTTAAACCTTTACATGAAAATAACATTGTGTTAACATTAGTTGACTGGAAAGTTTACAGGAATTGTGATACGCAGATTCTCACGCGGTGTAAAGGTTGGTAACAGTGGGTATGCGGACTTACATTTTTTGTGGATAATCTGATATTTTTATGTGTGGCAAAAACGCCACAGAAGAAAGGGGATACTTCATGAAAAAAATCGCAATGTTGCTTGCAACTCTGTTAATGGCAACTACCATCGTCGCTTGTGGCAGTAAAGATCCTGAAACACCATCTGCTCCTGAAACTCCTGGAGCGGAAGAACCTGCAGCTACAGAGAAAAGAAAAATCACCATCAGCACAAAGTTCGTTGAAGATGAACAGACTGCTATATCTCTTGTTAAGGTTGTTGACGCAATCAATGAGAGAAGCAACGGTTCACTTCAGATGGAGCTGTTTACAAGTGGAACACTTCCTATCGGAAAAGATGGTATGGAACAGCTTGTAGCTGGTTCAGACTGGATAGTGGTAGATGGTGTAAACTTCCTTGGTGACTATGTTCCGGATTATAACGCTGTAACTGGTCCATTCCTTTATACAACATTCGACCAGTATCTTGCTATGACAAAGACTCCACTTGTTCAGGAGCTTAATGCGAAAATCGAAGCTGAACATGGAATCAAGGTTCTTTCTCTTGACTGGGTTTTCGGTTTCAGAAGCATGATGACCAAGAAGCCAATAAAGACACCTGCTGACATGAAGGGACTGAACATACGCGTTCCTACCAGCCAGCTGTACACTTTTACAATCGAAGCTATGGGTGGAAATCCGGTTTCAATGCCTTATCCTGATACATATGCTGCAATACAGCAGGGTGTAATCGATGGTGTCGAAGGATCCATTATGACTTATTATGGTACACAGCAGTATGAGAACGTCAAGGAGTATTCCTTAACAAACCATCTGCTTGGAGTATCAACAGTTGCAACTTCAACAAAACTTTGGGAATCACTGACAGAAGAGCAGAGAACAATTATTTCCGAAGAGTTTGAAAAAGGTATGCAGGACAACTTAGATGAGACAATCAAGGCTGAAGACGAATTTGCTGAGCTGCTTAAAGCAGAGGGTGTAAACTTCCATGAAGTTGATGCAGAAGCATTCCTTAAAGCAGCAGAACCTGTCTATACTAAGTTCCCACAGTGGACTCCTGGAATCTATGAAAAGATTCTTGTAGAACTGGAGAAAATCAAGGCAGAACAATAAGAACTTAGATCATTAATTTTTAAACAATAGCATTTCCCTTCTCGAAGGGGAATGCTATTGAAATTATGTAACAAAGATATTTGTTTCAGTATTATAGGAGGATAAGATGAAAAAGAATTTAAGAAAGTTCTTAGTGAACTTTGAGTTATATATCGGCGCTGTATTCCTTGCAGTGACGACTATCCTAGTAATCATTAATGTTTTTACACGATATTTCCTGTCGTTTACATGGAACTGGTCTGAAGAAGTCGCTGTTGCAGCTTTTGTATGGGTAATTTTTCTTGGCTTTGCTAACGCCTACAAAACAAAGGGTTTAATCGGTGTAGAAGTGCTGACGGATCTTGTACCAGATAAGTTCCAGCCCGTTATCGTCATGATCACATCGGCAGTGGTTACAGTTCTGTCTACGACAATGCTGGTACTGAGCTATAAGTATTTCAGCAATTCCACAAAGATCACAGCTGCACTTGAATTTTCATATAAATACATATATGTATCGATTGTAATTTCTTTTGCATTAATCACAGCATATTCAATATACTTCCTAGTTCAAAGCATCAGAAAAGTTTTCACAGGTAAGGACATCAAACTTGAGATTGGTGATCCGGAAGATCAGGGGGTTGAAGAATAATGGAATCATTACTACCAATTATCGTACTTTTCGTACTATTTTTTCTGAATATACCAGTGGCATTTGCGCTCATGGGCGCGTCATTATTTTACTTTATTTTCATCAATACATCTATGCCGATGGAGATGGTCATACAGCAGTTTGTAACCGCTGTCGAATCTTTCCCGTATCTGGCCGTTCCATTCTTTATCATGGTGGGCTCGGTCATGAATTATTCGGGCATTTCAGGTGCACTCATGGATTTTGCGGATGTACTGGTCGGACACACCAAGGGTGGTCTTGCTCAGGTTAATGTTCTTCTGAGCGCATTCATGGGCGGAATTTCAGGATCTGCAAATGCAGATGCAGCTATGCAGTCTAAAATACTTGTACCTGAAATGGTAAAGAAAGGCTTTTCCAAACCATTCTCAGCTGCAATCACTGCAGCTTCATCGGCCATCAGTCCTGTTATACCACCAGGAACAAATCTGATTCTTTATGCACTTATCGCAAATGTTACTGTAGGCGATATGTTCCTTGCGGCATACATGCCAGGAATCATGATGACTATCGTTCTGATGATAGCAGTCCATTTGATCGCTGTAAAACGAGACTATAAGCCATCTAGAGCAAAGATGTCTTCGCCGGGCGAAATCTTCAGACAGCTGATCAAATCAATCTGGGCGCTCATTATTCCTTTTGGAATCATCATGGGAATGCGTATGGGTGTATTCACACCTACTGAAGCTGGAGCAGTTGCGGTACTGTTCTCGGTGATCGTCGGTTTCTTTATCTACAAAGAACTGAAACCATCACATCTTCCGATGATTTTTATGGATACTGTTAAGGGTACCGGTGCTGTAATGGCAATCATCGCCAGTGCAAAAGTATTCGGATATTACCTCACACTGGAAAGAATCCCACAGATGATTACAGAATTCATGGTGAACATGACAGACAGTCCGATTGTCATTCTGCTGGTCATCAATCTTCTGCTTCTCTTCGTTGGTATGTTCCTTGAAGGTGGAGCTGCGCTGGTTATTCTTGCACCGCTT
>NZ_DAMBTF010000028.1:0-1151 GCF_032054185.1 Proteiniclasticum sp. | reverse complement strand
TCTAGTACCTGCGGTGAAGACATTCGGTATTGATCCTATCCATTTTGGAATGATCTTCATTGTCAATATTATGATCGGTGGTCTAACACCTCCTTTCGGATCGATGATGTTCACGGTCTGTACCATCGTCGGGGTTAAAATCGAAGATTTCCTGAAGGAAGTATGGCCATTCATCGTTGCACTGCTTGTAGTGCTGATACTACTGACCTACTCAGAAGGAATTGCATTATTTACATATAATCTCTTCAGTTAATATAAAGGAGTATCGTTTTGAACAATTTAAAAGAGAAAGATACGTTTCTGCTGGATATGGATGGTACCATATTTCTTGGAAATGAACTGATTGACGGAGCATCTGATTTTTTGGACACACTGAAGCAAAACGGAAAGAGATATATTTTTCTCACCAATAATTCTTCCAAAAACAGAATGGCCTACGTCGATAAATTAAGGAATCTTGGGCTTGATGTAACAGCAGAGGATATATTTACTTCTGGTGAAGCGACAACAAGATATCTGAAAAACAGGCACGAAGGCGCAAGAATCTACCTTCTGGGTACACCATCACTGGAAGAGGAATTCATTCGCGAAGGGTTTCAGCTGGTGAATGGTAGAGGAGAGAAGGTTGACTTCGTCGTTCTCGGGTTTGACACCACACTGACTTATGAAAAAGTATGGATTGCCTGTGAGTATATTGCGGCTGGAGTGGAATATATTGCCACCCACCCTGATTTTGTCTGCCCGCTGCCAGGAGGCGCATTTATGCCCGACGCTGGAGCCATGGCAGCCATGATCGAAGCAAGTACCGGGAAAAAACCGTTTGTTATAGGAAAACCGAATAAAGCAGTTGTGGAGAGCATCGCATTAAAATATGCCTTGAATCAGAATGAAATGGTTATGGTCGGAGATCGTCTCTACACAGATGTTCAGACTGGAATCAATGCTGGAATCACTTCAATCCTTGTCTATTCAGGTGAAACCAAGCCTGAAGACTATGAAAAAAGCACAATCTGCGCAGATTTCGTATTTCCATCGGTTAAATACATCATCGATCAAGTTAAATAAGTGATGCATTAAAGGTCCCTGACGGGACCTTTCAGACTGTAGACAAAGTAGTTAGAGTTGAAAAACTTTGACTGCTTTTCTTTTTT
>NZ_DAMBTF010000027.1:0-35461 GCF_032054185.1 Proteiniclasticum sp. | reverse complement strand
AAGCCACGGCTAACTACGTGCCAGCAGCCGCGGTAATACGTAGGTGGCGAGCGTTGTCCGGAATTACTGGGCGTAAAGGATGCGTAGGTGGATATTTAAGTGGGATGTGAAATCCCCGGGCTCAACCCGGGAACTGCATTCCAAACTGGATGTCTAGAGTGCAGGAGAGGAAAGCGGAATTCCTAGTGTAGCGGTGAAATGCGTAGATATTAGGAGGAACACCAGTGGCGAAGGCGGCTTTCTGGACTGTAACTGACACTGAGGCATGAAAGCGTGGGTAGCAAACAGGATTAGATACCCTGGTAGTCCACGCCGTAAACGATGGGTACTAGGTGTAGGAGGTATCGACCCCTTCTGTGCCGTCGTTAACACAATAAGTACCCCGCCTGGGGAGTACGGTCGCAAGACTAAAACTCAAAGGAATTGACGGGGGCCCGCACAAGCAGCGGAGCATGTGGTTTAATTCGAAGCAACGCGAAGAACCTTACCTAGACTTGACATCTCCTGAATTACCCTTAACCGGGGAAGCCCTTCGGGGCAGGAAGACAGGTGGTGCATGGTTGTCGTCAGCTCGTGTCGTGAGATGTTGGGTTAAGTCCCGCAACGAGCGCAACCCTTATTTTTAGTTGCTACCATTAAGTTGAGCACTCTAAAGAGACTGCCCGGGTTAACCGGGAGGAAGGTGGGGATGACGTCAAATCATCATGCCCCTTATGTCTAGGGCTACACACGTGCTACAATGGTGAGAACAAAGAGACGCAAGACCGCGAGGTGGAGCAAATCTCACAAAACTCATCCCAGTTCGGATTGCAGGCTGAAACTCGCCTGCATGAAGCCGGAGTTGCTAGTAATCGCGAATCAGCATGTCGCGGTGAATACGTTCCCGGGCCTTGTACACACCGCCCGTCACACCATGAGAGTTGGCAATACCCGAAGTCCGTGGGGCAACCGTTTACGGAGCCAGCGGCCGAAGGTAGGGTCAGCGATTGGGGTGAAGTCGTAACAAGGTAGCCGTAGGAGAACCTGCGGCTGGATCACCTCCTTTCTAGGGAGTCGACTGGAAGTTAATCCTTCCAGACACTGAAAGCGAAAGCTTTCAAAATCACTTTGAAATTCCTAGTTCTGTTTAATTTTGAGAGAACTCTCTCCTTATAAGCCTTACGGCTTTCATGGAGGATGTGACTTTCAGTGTTCTTTGAAAACTGCATATGAGAGAAAGTAAAGAAAAAACCATTTCAATTGTAAGATTGAGATAAAAGAGTAACTTAAAGATCAAGCTATAAAGAGTGCATGGCGAATGCCTTGGCATCAGGAGTCGAAGAAGGTCGTGATAAGCTGCGATAAGCTCGGGGTAGACGCACATAGTCTGTGAACCCGAGATCACCGAATGAGGCAACTCACTGGGGTAACCCCCAGTATCCATAGATGAATACATAGTCTATAGGAGGACAGACCCAGGGAACTGAAACATCTAAGTACCTGGAGGAAGAGAAAGAAACATCGATTTCCCTAGTAGCGGCGAGCGAACGGGAAAGAGCCCAAACCGGAAACTTGTTTCCGGGGTTGCGGACAGTCTGGAAAGTACGGAAAGTCTTTAGCAGAGCACAGCTGGAAAGCTGGACCACAGGGGGTAATAGTCCCGTATGCGAAAGAGAGCGACCGGAAATGACTGATCCAGAGTACCACGAGACACGTGAAACCTTGTGGGAAGCAGGGGGGACCACCCCCCAAGGCTAAATACTACCTGATGACCGATAGTGAAGCAGTACCGTGAGGGAAAGGTGAAAAGAACCCCGGGAGGGGAGTGAAACAGAACCTGAAACCGTGCACTTACAAACGGCTAGAGCACTATTATAAAGTGTGATAGCGTGCTTTTTGTAGAACGAGCCAACGAGTTACGATATGCAGCAAGGTTAAGTACTTGAGGTACGGAGCCGAAGGGAAACCGAGTCTTAATAGGGCAACAAGTTGCATGTCGTAGACCCGAAACCGGGTGACCTATCCATGGCCAGGTTGAAGCGAGAGTAAAATCTCGTGGAGGACCGAACCAAATTGATGTTGAAAAATCATGGGATGAGCTGTGGATAGCGGAGAAATTCCAATCGAACCCGGAGATAGCTGGTTCTCCTCGAAATAGCTTTAGGGCTAGCGTCGGATATATGAGTTATGGAGGTAGAGCACTGAATGGGCTAGGGGGCATATCGCTTACCGAACCTTATCAAACTCCGAATGCCATAAACTATTAGTCCGGCAGTCAGACTGTGTAAGATAAGTTTCATAGTCGAAAGGGAAAAAGCCCAGACCGTCAGCTAAGGTCCCCAAGTATAGGTTAAGTGGAAAAGGATGTGGGATTTCCAAGACAACTAGGATGTTGGCTTAGAAGCAGCCACTCATTAAAAGAGTGCGTAATAGCTCACTAGTCGAGAGATCCCGCGCCGAAAATGTCCGGGGCTAAAACCTATCACCGAAGCTACGGGTGGCACCTTCATGGTGCCGCGGTAGAGGAGCGTTCTGTACTGGCTGAAGCCATACCGTAAGGAGTGGTGGACGGTACAGAAGTGAGAATGTTGGCATAAGTAGCGAGATGCGGGTGAGAATCCCGCAGGTCGAAAATCTAAGGTTTCCTGAGGAAGGTTCGTCCGCTCAGGGTTAGTCGGGTCCTAAGCCCAGGCCGAGAGGCGTAGGTGATGGACAATCGGTTGATATTCCGATACCACTACGAAGCGTTTGACCGAAGGGGTGACGCAGGAGGATAAGATGTGCGTACGATTGGATTGTACGTCCAAGCACCGAGAGAGGACAGGGAGGCAAATCCCTCTGTCCGCTAATTTTGAGGTGTTACGGGGAGGAGCCCACGGGCTCCAAGTATCTGATTTCACGCTGCCAAGAAAAGCCTCTAGGGAGCTAACGTAGTGCCCGTACCGCAAACCGACACAGGTAGATGAGGAGAGAATCCTAAGACCATCGGAAGAATTGTTGTTAAGGAACTCGGCAAATTAACCCCGTAACTTCGGGAGAAGGGGTGCCGGAGATTACTCTCCGGCCGCAGTGAAATGGCCCAAGCAACTGTTTAGCAAAAACACAGGTCTCTGCTAAAGCGTAAGCTGAAGTATAGGGGCTGACGCCTGCCCGGTGCTGGAAGGTTAAGGGGATCACTTAGCGCAAGCGAAGGTGTGAACTTAAGCCCCAGTAAACGGCGGCCGTAACTATAACGGTCCTAAGGTAGCGAAATTCCTTGTCAGGTAAGTTCTGACCCGCACGAATGGCGTAATGACTTGGGCACTGTCTCAACAACAAATCCGGCGAAATTGTAGTGCAAGTGAAGATGCTTGCTACCCGCGATTGGACGGAAAGACCCCGTAGAGCTTTACTGTAGCTTAGCATTGAGTTTCGATATTGTCTGTACAGGATAGGTGGGAGACTGGGAAAGAGGATCGTCAGGTCCTCCGGAGTCATCCTTGGGATACCACCCTGGCAGTATTGAGATTCTAACCGGAGACCATGATCTGGTCACGGGACATTGTTAGGTGGGCAGTTTGACTGGGGCGGTCGCCTCCTAAAAAGTAACGGAGGCGCCCAAAGGTTCCCTCAGAACGGTCGGAAATCGTTCGTAGAGTGCAAAGGCAGAAGGGAGCCTGACTGCGACACATACAGGTGGAGCAGGGACGAAAGTCGGGCTTAGTGATCCGGTGGTACCTCGTGGGAGGGCCATCGCTCAACGGATAAAAGCTACCTCGGGGATAACAGGCTAATCTCCCCCAAGAGTCCACATCGACGGGGAGGTTTGGCACCTCGATGTCGGCTCGTCGCATCCTGGGGCTGAAGTAGGTCCCAAGGGTTGGGCTGTTCGCCCATTAAAGCGGCACGCGAGCTGGGTTCAGAACGTCGTGAGACAGTTCGGTCCCTATCCGTCGCGGGCGTAGGAAATTTGAAGGGAGCTGTCCTTAGTACGAGAGGACCGGGATGGACCAACCTCTGGTGCACCAGTTGTTCCGCCAGGAGCATAGCTGGGTAGCTAAGTTGGGACAGGATAAACGCTGAAAGCATCTAAGCGTGAAGCCTACCCTAAGATAAGATTTCCCATGGCGTAAGCCAGTAAGATCCCTTGAAGAACACGAGGTTGATAGGTGAGAGGTGTAAGTGCAGCAATGTATTCAGCTTACTCATACTAATAGATCGAGGGCTTGATCTGATAAAAGATGCTCCGGTACCATTCTTTACTCTCTCCACATGCAGTTTTGAAGGAACATCATGTTCACTTCAGAGATGAACCCTTACGTTCATCACAATCTGGTGTCTATATCTTTTAGGGTTACACCCGTTCCCATTCCGAACACGACGGTTAAGCCTTTTAGAGCCCATGATACTGCAGGGGAGGCCCTGTGGGAAAGTAGGTCGTCGCCAGTTACAAAAGCTCCAAGCGTAATGCCTGGAGCTTTTTTTGTGCGAAAAAATTGAAATGAATTGAAATTCACTATAATATAGATATTAAGAGCCACTTCAGAATATCTGTATTATAGGAGGATAAAATGATCAGAAGATTGAGTTTCGTCATATTCGTGATACTGATATTTTTTGCAGGATGTATGGAAAAAGAAATCATAAGGGATTATATTCCTGCTGTTCCCGCAGTGGAAGTGAGAACTCCGATCATTCCCAATAACAAGGAAATTCAAGATGATTTTCCTGTTGAAACGGTTAATGAGGAAAATCCTCCGGAAGTGGATCTTCATTCCTTGAGCTATGAAAATCTTGTCACTTATATGGAAGAAAAGTATGATCATAGGAAAGTCAGGACTTTCGGTGAAAATATAGAAGGTGTCTATACTCACCTGGAGATTGAGGAGAAAGTGATTGCCCTGACATTCGATGCATGTGGTGGAAATACAGGCAGCGGCTATGATAAGGAACTCATTGATTTCCTAATTGAAGAACAGGTACCTGCTTCTCTTTTCATCAACAGCAGATGGATCAGAGAAAATCCGAAGCAGTTCAGAACGCTTGCGCAGACAGATCTCTTTGAGATTCAGAACCATGGACATGACCATAAACCTCTCTCGGTTGAAGGAAGATCAGTATACAATATAAAGGGTACAGACAGCATAGCTCAGGTACTTGATGAAGTGATGAAAAATCAGAATGAGATTTTCCATATGACTGGAGTTAAACCTAAATATTTTCGGTCCGGTACAGCGTATTATGATGATGTGAGTTTATCCATGCTGAAAGAACTGGGCATAAAAGCGGTTAATTTCGATCTCCTGGGCGATGCTGGTGCAAAATTTAACAGGGCACAGATGGTCAGCTCAGCTGATCAGGCAAGGAACGGTTCAATTCTTCTTTATCATATGAACCATCCTGAAAAAGCGGTTGCAGAGGGAATAAAGCTTGTGGTTCCTATGCTGAGAGAAAAAGGCTTCCATTTTGTGAAGCTGTCTGATTATGATGAATACCTGAAATAAATCTATGGTCTGCAGAATGCATCTGAATTCTGCAGATTTTTCATGCAAATAAATACGTGAAAACAAACAGATTATGATATTATTTTAACAATAACTGTGATATGATGAAAAAGGTGCGAAGCTGAGAGGATATTCTTTCTTCAAACCTCAGATTTATACGGTTCTGACCTTAAGGGGATATACCTGAAAGGGAAGGCGCGGATGATAGAGTCATTTTGCATGCGCCTTTCTGGCGTATTTTTTTATTTGGAGGGATATATGGAAACACGAGTTGCACTCATCGGAATTGTCCTCGAAAACTATGATTCGGCAGAAAAGATGAACAGGATTCTTCATGAGTATGGAGATTATGTCATCGGAAGGATGGGGATTCCCTATCGTGAAAAAAACATGAATATCATCTCCTTGGCTGTGGATGCGCCGATGGACATCATCAGTTCTATATCAGGGAAACTGGGCATGCTCCCGGGAGTATCCTCAAAAACGATTTATGCAAAAAGCAAGAAGGAGTCGCTATGACCAGAAATGAAATGCTGATAAGAAAACTCTCAAGAGACAGGATCTTATCTCTTGATGAATTTACTTCTCTTATCGATACCTTTACCTCGGAGGAGCTCTCCTTCGCACAGTCACTGGCAAGAGACAAAAGAGAGAAAATTTACGGAAACAAGGTCTATATCAGAGGACTCATCGAGCTGTCCAGCTACTGCGCCTGTGACTGTCTATACTGCGGTATAAGGCGTGGGAATCCAAATGCCAAAAGATATAGACTGAACATGGATGAAGTCCTTGAATGCTGCGAAAAAGGCCATCAGCTTGGATTCAGAACATTTGTCATTCAAGGTGGAGAAGATGCCTTCTACGACGATGAAAAACTCGTAGAACTCATATCGATCATCAAACGCAGATATCCTGATTGCGCCGTTACATTATCACTGGGAGAAAGGCCGGAAAAAAGCTTTAGAAGGCTTTATGAGGCAGGAGCTGACCGTTATCTCCTGAGACATGAAACTGCTGATGAAGAGCACTATCGGAGGCTGCATCCGAAAGGGGAAGAACTTTCCAGAAGAATGGAGAGTCTAAGACAGCTCAAAGACATCGGGTTTCAGGTTGGCACCGGATTTATGGTAGGTTCACCCTATCAGGACAGTCTATGTCTTGCCAAGGACATGGTTTTTCTCAGCGAGTTTAAGCCTGAAATGGTCGGTATCGGACCCTTTGTGCCTCACCACGAATCAGTATTCAGAGACTACAAAAGCGGAAGTGTAGATCTTACCCTCTTCATGTTGTCTCTCATCCGACTTATGCTTCCTTATGCGCTGATTCCTGCAACAACATCACTTGGAACAGTAGATGGAGAAGGCAGAGAAAAAGGAATCTGTTCTGGTGCAAATGTCGTAATGCCTAATCTGTCACCCTTGGCTGTTCGGAAGAAATATATGCTATATGACAACAAAGCCTACACAGGAACAGAGGCTGCTGAAAGTCTGTCTCTTTTACAGGCATCTATGGAGAGAATAGGGTTTGAAGTGGTTGCGGATCGGGGAGATCATCCACTGATAGAAACACGTCAGATGTCTGATGCCAAATAGATTTAAAGGAGTGCTCATTGATGTATAATATCAGATCCACAAAAGCGGAAGAATTCATCAGCCATGATGAGATTCTGGAAACACTTGAATACGCAAAAGAGAATGCGGACAACCGAATGCTCATCAAATCGATTATTGATAAAGCTCGAAAAGGAAATGGATTGAACCACCGAGAGGCATCCGTTCTTCTGGAATGTGGAATGGACGATCTGAACAATGAAATATACTCCCTCGCAGAAGAAATCAAGGAAAGATTCTATGGAAACAGAATCGTGATGTTTGCGCCGCTTTATCTCTCCAACTACTGTGTCAACGGATGTGTATACTGCCCATACCATCTGAAGAACAGACATATCGCAAGAAAGAAGCTGACCCAGGAAGAAATCAGAAATGAAGTCATTGCACTTCAGGATATGGGGCATAAGAGACTTGCACTGGAAACAGGTGAGGATCCGATCAACAGTCCAATAGAATATGTTCTTGAGAGTATAAAAACGATCTATGATGTGAAGCATAAAAATGGAGCTATAAGAAGAGTCAATGTAAACATCGCGGCAACTACTGTGGAAAACTACAGAAAGCTTGCTGAGGCAGGTATCGGCACCTATATCCTTTTTCAGGAAACCTATCATAAGGAAAGCTATGAAATTCTTCATCCTACCGGACCCAAACATCATTACAGCTATCATACAGAGGCTATGGACAGGGCCATGGAAGGTGGAATAGATGATGTGGGACTTGGTGTCCTATTCGGTCTGGAACGCTACAAATACGATTTTACCGGCCTTCTCATGCATGCTGAGCATCTTGAAGAGGTATACGGTGTCGGACCGCATACATTAAGCGTTCCAAGAATCCGTCATGCAGATGACATCGATGCGGATTCCTTCACCAACGGCATTGACGACGATATCTTTGCTAAAATTGTTGCGTGCATAAGGATTGCGGTGCCTTATACAGGAATGATCATCTCCACAAGAGAAAGTCAGGCTTGTCGTGAGAAGGTCCTGAAGCTTGGTGTATCTCAGATCAGCGGCGGTTCAAAGACAAGTGTGGGCGGATATGTGCTGCCGGAGCTTGCCGAAGACAAATCGGAGCAGTTTGATGTCAGCGACAAGAGAACCCTTGATGAAATTGTCAGATGGCTGATGGAAATGGGTCATATCCCGAGTTTCTGCACGGCATGCTACAGAGAAGGAAGAACTGGAGATCGATTCATGATGCTTCTGAAGAGCGGACAGATCATCAACTGCTGTCATCCCAATTCACTAATTACACTGAAGGAATATCTGATGGATTATGCCAAAGAGGAGACAAGGATTCTTGGTGAAAAACTCATCGAAAAGGAGATTCACAGGATTACAAACGAAAAGGTCAGATTAAGAGCTGAGGACAACCTGAGAGAGATCAGTCAGGGAAAAAGAGATTTCCGGTTCTGATGATAGATAAAGGAGCATATTATGGGACTAATGGATACACCTTCGGGTGAGAGAGTGCATATCGGTATTTTCGGCCGGATGAACTCCGGTAAATCAAGCATCATCAACGCCATTACAGGACAGAACATATCCATCGTATCCGATGTCAGAGGAACGACTACAGACCCAGTGATGAAGTCCATGGAGCTTCTCCCGCTGGGGCCGGTTATGATCATGGATACACCAGGACTTGACGATCAGAGTATCCTCGGACATCTGAGAGTGGAGAGCACTATGAGAATCCTTGACCGGACGGATCTTGCGCTTGTGGTTATGGATGCACAAGCCGGGATATCCGATGAGGATGAGAAGATCATCAGTAAGATCAGAGCAAAGAAGCTGCCTTACATTCTCGTTTATAATAAGACAGATCTGCTTAAAGAGCCGATGAATCTCAGCAGTGGCGATAACAGATCCGAATCAATTGCAGTGAGCGCCTCTACTATGAAGAATATCCATGAGCTCAAAGAGCTCATGGGCAGGATTGCGGGTAAAGAAGGCTATAAGAAAAAACTCATTTCCGATCTCATTTCACCGAAAGATCTCATCATTCTTGTTGTGCCAGTTGATTCTGCTGCACCAAAAGGAAGACTCATACTGCCTCAGCAGCAGGTCATAAGAGACATCTTAGACAGCAGGGCACAGGCACTGATTGTTCAGGTGGATGAGCTTTCGGATGCACTATCCGTGCTTAACAGAAAGCCCAGAATGGTCATCACGGACAGCCAGGCATTTCATGAGGTCAAAAAAATCGTTCCTGAGGATATTGCCCTGACAAGCTTCTCCATACTCATGGCAAGATATAAGGGAAATCTCAGTGAAGCTGTAAAAGGGGCTTATGCTCTGGACACGCTAAAGGATCATCAGAGAGTCCTCATTTCTGAAGGCTGCACTCATCACAGGCAATGTGATGACATCGGTACGGCAAAGCTTCCGAAATGGATCAGTGAGTATACCGGCAAGAAGCTGTTCTTTGTTCACTCCAGCGGAACTGAGTTCAATCGGGAAGGGGAGAAATACGATCTTGTTGTCCACTGCGGTGGATGTATGCTGAACGAAAAAGAAATGCAGTCAAGAATCTGCCGTACCATAGAAAACGATATGCCCATAACAAACTACGGTATCCTTATTGCGCATATGAACGGGATACTGGAACGAAGCATCATGCCGCTCAAAGAGAAACTGTAATCGGATGTACCTATAAAATGACAGATTCTAAAAGATAATGGATCAAGGATATAAAGGGGCGGTATGGGGTTCATACGCTCCTTTGCAGGAAAAAACAATCTTTCATGGAATAAAAATAAAATCTGTTGACAGTTGTCACTACAGCACTTATAATAATTATTGTTCTCAAAATTTTAATAAAGTTTTGTGAAACCAATACGTGAAGCGATATTCTTGTTTTCACGTTTTGTATAGTATTTTACGATGCTAATCGTAATTTACAGTTATCTGGTGTCTATATCGCATAGGGCTACACCCGTTCCCATTCCGAACACGAAGGTTAAGCCTATACGAGCCCATGATACTGCAGGGGAGGCCCTGTGGGAAAGTAGGTCGTCGCCAGTTATTGGATCTTTAGCTCAGTTGGTTAGAGCAACCGGCTCATAACCGGTCGGCCCGGGGTTCGAGTCCCTGAAGGTCCACCATATGGGGGTATAGCTCAGTTGGGAGAGCACCTGCCTTGCACGCAGGGGGCCAAGAGTTCGAGTCTCTTTATCTCCACCATAAAAAAATCCGAATGTTGCCAGATGGCGATATTCGGATTTTTCCGTTTTATGAAAAAACCGGGGAAAATCCCCGGCTGTTCAGCAGTTACTATATTTTCTATTCGCCCATGACATGAACGGTAATTTTTCTTGTTCTTGGTCCGTCGAATTCACAGAAAAATATGCCCTGCCAGATACCCATTTCGATCATTCCACCGCTTACGATGAGGCTCTGGCTGCTTCCGATATTGATGGACTTAAGATGCGCCTGGGAGTTGCCTTCCATATGCTTGAATTTCGGATCGTCAGGAAAAGCCTTGTCCAGTGCATAGAGCATATCTGTTATGACATCCGGATCCGCATTTTCGTTGATGCATACTGCACCTGTAGTATGAGGAGAGTAGACTGTAAGGATGCCTTCACTGATCTTCGACTCCTCCAGTGTTTTTCTTACCTCGTCGGTGATCTCATAAAAATCCTGTCTTTTGGTTGTCTTGAATTCCAGCTGTTTTTTGTAAATCTTCATCCTGTCCTCCCTGACTCTTTTTCTTCATTATACATGAATATTTTTCTTTCTTCTTCCACTTTCTTTAACATATCCATTAATATTCTCTAAACGTCCGCAAATTATGCAATGTTTTAGATTATAATTGTATTATGATTCTAAGTATGATCAGCGAGAGTGTTCATGATCGGAACATTCATCCGATAGAGGTAAATATGGTGAAACGCATCCGGCAGTTTATTCAGAATATCCGTTACAGTTATCAGAAGATCGATGAAGATTTTCTGATTCTGTATTTAAATGAAAAGGAACTGAGTCTGTTCAGGAGGCTCAAAAAATCCGAACAGATCCACAGTATACTCATTGCGAAGGATATTCGCGAGGAACTGGGCGAAGACAGGGAAAAAGGCATGATCAGAGCTGCACTTTTTCATGATATCGGAAAGATCACACGTCCGATGAATCTATTCGAGAAAAGCATGGCTGTGATACTGAAAAAACTCTTAGGCAGAAGAATCACTATACTTCTACGCTTTCCCTTTATTCAGTCATATCTCTATCATGGAGAAAGAGGCGGAGAAATTCTGAAAGCAGAAAGAATCTTTGATGAAACGCCCATATTCTACAGACTGGTCAGTTCTCATCATCATAGAAGAGAGCTGATCGGGAATCAGAAAGATCGTGATGAACTCATCAGATATTACGATCTGCTTAAGAAATATGATGACCGTTATTAGGAAAAAGAATAACCTTTTGGAGGCAAATTCATGAAAATCGATATCAAACCGAACTTCAAATTCAAGTTCAGAAATAGACTGAAAGGCAAAAAGAATCTTTACGTGATTATTGGTGCAGTTCTGATCGGGCTGATCATTCTGTTCAATTCGACCAGTTTTATTGCCAATCTGCAGTGGTTCGGTGAAGTGGGCTATACAAGAACCTATCTCACAAGAGCGCTTGCTGTTGCGGGTCTAACCCTGCCGATTTTTCTCATCTTCTATCTGGTGTCCATTTTCTATTACAGGAGTATCTCCAAAAAGTATGACCTGGTGAGCTATCCTCAGAAAACTGATGGGGAGATTAAAAGGCGAAACAGATATGTGTATGTCGCTTCGGGAATTTTCTTCCTTGTGGTCGCCTATGGACTGGCCAAGGATTACTGGTATGTCATTCTCCAGTATTTCAACAGTGTGGATTTTGGACAGGTGGATCCGATCTTCAGCAAGGATATCTCCTTCTATGTATTCAGACTGCCCCTGTATCAGTTTCTGATTTCCCTCTCTCTTTCAGTTGTCGTTCTGCTTATTCTTCTGACAGTGCTCATCTATCTAATCATTGCAGCGAAGAGTTCGTTTAACAGACTGAACTTCAGAAATGCCAGAGGAATTCTTCACGTGATCAAGAACGGATTTATCCAGTTTGCCGGAAAAGCTCTGGCCATGCTGATTTCTCTATTTCTCCTGCTCATGGCACTGAAATATTATCTGGATTCCTTCCTTGTCATGTTCAATGAATCAGGCGTCGTTTTTGGCCCGGGATATACAGACATCAAAATCAATGTACCTTTCCTGAGGGTTATCGCAGTATTAGCTGCTGTCTCGGCTGCTGTTGTGGCTTTTGGAATCGTGAAGAAAAAAGTCAATCTGATTGCCTATCCTGTTCTTGGAATCCTGGCACTAAGTGTTCTTCGAATCGCTGCAGTTTTTGCTGTGGAGGCGCTGGTTGTCAATCCCAATCAGCTGGAGAGAGAGCGTCCATATATCGAGAACAACATCAATATGACCCGGCAGGCTTTCGGAATCAATAATGTGGACATCAGACTTTTTGAAGCGGATAAAGATATCTCTCCTGGAGAAATCACGGGCAACAGGGAAGTTGTGGACAGCATAAAGGTCAATTCCTACCGACATACCCTTGATTTTATCAGACAGGCACAGGTCATAAGAGGATATTATGATTTCAATGATGTGGACGTGGACCGATATATGATCAGTGGTGAGAAGAAACAGGTATTCCTGTCTGCGAGAGAGATCGACAGCAGTCTCATCTCTCCATCCACCTGGCAGAACACTCACCTTTTCTATACCCATGGATATGGTGTAGTCATGTCTGATTCAAGTACTGTGACCGCCCAGGGACAGCCTGATTTCCTCATGAAGGATATCCCTACAAATAACATCACGGATATTCCTCTGGATAATCCCAGAATCTATTTCGGGGAGCTGGTTTCCGATTATGTCATCGTAGGCACACAGACGGATGAGTTCGATTACCCCCGTGGCGGAGAAAATGAAAGCTACAGGTATACAGGAGAGGCCGGAATAAAGATGAATCTCCTGAACAGACTCCTCTATGCCATTGAAGAAAAGGAACCGAAGATTCTCATTTCTTCGCAGATTACAAGTGATTCAAAGATCATAAGAAAGAGAAATATATTAAACAGGGTCATCACCATAGCACCGTTTCTGAGTTATGATTCAGATCCGTACCTCGTTGTTTCGGACAGCAAGGTTTACTGGATGATCGATGCCTATACCCATACAGACAGATATCCCAATGCCAAGACCTTCAATGGGCTCAATTATGTGAGAAACTCGGTCAAGGTGACCGTGGATGCATATACCGGAGCAGTCGATTTCTATCTGGCTGATCCGGATGATCCAATAGCCGTCAGCTACAACAGGATTTTCGGGGAACTCTTCAAAGATCTTTCGGAAATGCCTGAAGGATTAAGAGAACATATCAAGTATCCGGAAGATCTTTTTGAAATGCAGACCACTGTTCTTGAGCAGTATCATGTGACAAATCCCGCAATCTTCTATAACGGTGAAGATGTATGGCAGAAATCAAGAGTCACCGGATCAAACAATGAAGAAAGCACTTCACAGGAGCCTTACTCCCTGTTCACCTCTTTCGAAGACGAACAGGATCTGGAGCTTGTATTTACCGAGTACTATACAATCAAGGGCAAGGAAAATATGGTTGCCATCGTCAATGTGAGGATGGAAGGGGAGCACTACGGGCAGCTGGTGGAATATAAATTCCCACCGCAGAAAACCGTATCGAGCCCATACCTTTTCACAAACAAACTCAATCAGGATCCGGAAATCTCCAAGGAGCTTTCACTTCTTGATAATGCCGGTTCTCAGGTGGAGTTTGGAGATATGGTCATTACCCCTATAGAAGACAGTCTTTTATATGTGGTGCCGATCTATCTTGTAGCTGAAGGTGAGAATTCCATTCCGGAAATCAAGCGTTTTGTCATCTCAAATGATGATAAAATCGTCATTTCGGATACCTTCACAAATACACTCAACATGCTGTTCAATTTTGAAGCGGAAACGCCGGGCGAGCCGGGAGGGGTCATCGATGAGACGCTGGCAAAAGAGGCGAATAACCTCTTCAACGATGCCATAGAAGCGCAGAGGGCCGGAAACTGGGCTGAATACGGAAGACTGATGGAAGAGCTCAAGAATGTTCTTGACTCCATGATCGGTCAGTAGGAGGAGAAGAACAATGGATTATGATGTAATCATACTGGGTGGAGGACTTGTAGGCTGTTCCATGGCTTATGAACTCTGCAAATACAACCTGAATATCGGAATCATCGAAAAGAACTTCGATGTAGCCGAGGATGTGGCACTGTTCAACTCTTCTCTTATTCTTGACGGCAAGGATATTAAAGACGACAGAGTATTTGAACTCATCAGAAGAAGCAATATGAAACTGGATGAACTATCGGAGGAGCTGGATGTTTTCTATGAAAAGGTTCCGTCCTTCACCGTCTATCCTTCAAGAGAGAAAGCTGAGGAGATTTATAAAAGAGCAAAAGACAGAGGGATTGAAGGCATCTCTCTACTGTCCACCAAAGAAGCGAATAAAATGAACCATAATATCAAGCCGTCAGAAGGGTATGCCATCTATTCTATGAATACAGGTGTCATATCACCTTACGACTACGCAACAGCCATGGCTGAAATCGCCTATGACAACGGTGTAAGCTTCAGACTCGAGGAAGAGGTTACGGACATTCAGGATCTTCCACGAGGCGGAATAAAGGTCACCACAAACAAAAACCGTTATACCGCAAGAGTTGTGGTCAGAACCACTTTCGGAGATAAATACACCATCAAAAAAGATCTGGATACCGTAGGACCTGATAATATTGTGGAAAATATGCTCATCGAGAAGGACTTCCTGAATGAAGTCAAACATATCATCAAGGAATACAAGGACAACGGAGAGGTGATCACACTTCTTCCCACTTCAACGAACAAGCTTCTTGCAAGCCTTCAGACCACCTCATCCAAGGAGTTTTCCCAGATGAAAAAGGAAGTGGAAAGCGTCATCGGACCCTTCCCTCCAGAAAGGGTGGACATCATCAATGAAAACCGGTACTGGACTGAGCCCATCATGATCGATTCAGAGTATCAGGAGGATGGCTATATCCACATCCAGTCGAAGAACTACGCTGTGGACAATGTACTATCCGCCCTGACCAGCGATGCAGTGGAGCTGGTACTCCAGCACTTCAAAGCGACCTCAAACAACGACTTTGAAGGCAAGAGAAGAAAGTACTACCGCTTCAGGGAAATGAACGATGAAGAGCGCAATGAGATCATAAAGATCGATCCGAAGTATGGAAAGATGATCTGCCTCTGCTCCAATGTGACTGAAGGGGAAATCGTGGATTCCATAAGAAGACCTATGGGTGCAAGAACCGTTGAAGGTGTAAGAAGAAGAACGGGCACGATATTCGGAAGATGCCAGGGATCCTACTGCCTCACAAAGGTGATCGGAATCCTCGCAAGAGAGCTGCACAAAAGCCCGCTGGATATCATGAACGACAAAAAGGATTCTCAGGTCATATTCGCCAGAATCAAGGAATTCGATTCCATGTAAGGAGTAAGTCATGAAAACGGAGTATTATACGAGTGTAATCAGAATCAAGGGTTCAAAGACCCATAATATGGTACCGGTGAAAAGCGACCGTCCGGTGGACAGAAGCTATTTCATTGACATTTCGAAGGTTCTCTCCAGAATCTATGTAGGTGTCCCTCTTGCCAAAGGGGACATCATCTGCAGCAATATCCTGAATATCGGTGTAAACATCATCGTGACCAAAACAGTGGAGAGTTGACCTTTTAAGGACTTAAGGCTATAATTAACTGAAATAAACCGATGAAGAGAATAGTACCTTTTTAGATACTTAAAGAGAGCAGGTGGTATGGTGTGAATCTGCAGTGGATAAATTGGGAATCCGCCTCTGAGGGACTGTTAATCGCAGTACGGAGAAGACCGTTATCTTGTTAAGGATGGACCCCGGTCCGTCGAATTAGGGTGGCACCACGAGTCATATCGTCCCTTTACGGATGATATGGCTCTTTTTTTATATTCTATTTTAGTATACGAGGAGTGATAATCATGTTGGATATCAAAAGAATCAGAGAAAACGTGGAAGAAATCAAAGCGCTGATGAGCGACAGAGGAGAAAGCATCGATCTTTCCGACTTTGACAAAGTAGTGGCTCTTGATGAGGAAAGAAGAGTGACACTGGTCGAAGTTGAGACGGCAAAAGCAAGAAAGAATCAGGTATCGGCAGAGATTCCAAAGAAGAAGAAAGCCGGAGAAGATGTTATGGACATCATGGCTGAGATGAAGACTTTAGGAGACAGCATAAGAGAGCTGGACATTAAAGTCAGAGAGCTAGATGAACAGATCGAATTCATCATGATGAGACTCCCCAACATCCCTCACAAGGATGTTCCATCAGGAAGCACCGATGAGGATAATGTGGAAGTGAGAAAATGGGGTGAGCCAAAGAAGTTCGAGTTTGACCCTAAAGCCCACTGGGACATCGGTACAGACCTGGATATCCTGGACTTTGAACGTGCAGGTAAGGTTACCGGCTCAAGATTCACTTTCCTTAAAGGATACGGCTCAAGACTGGAAAGGGCAATCATCAACTATTTCCTGGATACCCATACTGATCACGGATATACAGAGGTCATGCCTCCATTCATGGTGAACCGTATGTCCATGACAGGTACAGGGCAGCTGCCTAAATTTGAAGAAGATGCATTCAAACTTACAGAGGATGACTACTTCCTGATTCCGACAGCAGAAGTTCCTGTAACCAATATGTACCGAAATGAGACCTTCACAGGGGAAGAGCTTCCAGTGAAGCATGTTGCCTATTCTGCATGTTTCAGAGCTGAAGCAGGCTCGGCGGGAAGAGATACAAGAGGGCTCATCAGGCAGCATCAGTTCAACAAGGTTGAGCTTGTGAAGTTCACAAAGCCGGAAGATTCCTATGCGGAGCTTGATAAGCTGGTTCTCGATGCTGAAAGAGTGCTTCAGGGACTTGGTCTTCCATATCGCGTTGTGAGAATCTGCAAAGGTGATCTAGGATTTACTGCAGCACTGAAATTTGATATCGAAGTCTGGATGCCAAGCTACAACAGATACGTCGAGATTTCAAGCTGCTCAAACTTCGAGGATTTCCAGTCAAGAAGAATCAACATCAAGTACAAGGAAACACCAAAAGATAAGCCGAAATTCATCCATACCCTTAACGGTTCGGGTGTTGCGATCGGAAGAACGATGGCTGCGATTCTGGAAAATTTCCAGAATGAGGATGGAACTGTAACTATCCCTGAAGCGCTGAGACCCTACCTTAAAGGTGAAGAATTCATCAGATAAAGGGGAAAATCAGAGAGGAACCTGATAGGAGCTGTGTTTTATTTGACACAGCTCCTGATTTTTATCCTAAAAGCCGTTGACATGCTTTTTCAATGTTGATATAATACATATTGTCGCTATACTCATGGAGAGATGGTCGAGCTGGTTTAAGGCACCGGTCTTGAAAACCGGCGTACCTTTACGGGTACCGAGGGTTCGAATCCCTCTCTCTCCGCCATAAGTATAGCGGATTTTTTTATTGAAGAAGATTAAGTTACAGCAGTTAAAAATCCTGGCGGATATTTCCGCCAGGATTTTGTGGGTTCTGATTTATTTTCCGTAATATGCGCTGAGATACATCTCTTTGATTTCACTGATGAGCGGATATCTTGGATTTGCTCCGGTACACTGATCGTCAAAAGCCTGGTAGGACATCTCATCTAAGCTCGCCAGAAATTTAGATTCCGGAATATCGAGTTCCTGAATGGAGGATGGAATATCCAGTTTTTTCCTCAGCTCGCCAAGAGCTGTGATCAGAAGTTCGATTTTTTCTTCATCCGTGCTACCGCCAAGACCCAGATAGTCTGCAATCCTTGCATATCTGTATGTGATGTTCGGATACTTGTACTGAGGGAAAGCGGCCATCTTTATCGGACTTTCTTCTGCGTTGAATCGCACCACCTCATCGATGAGCAGCGCATTGGCAAGACCGTGAGAGACATGATGGAAGGCACCGAGCTTATGAGCCATGGAGTGACATACCCCCAGGAAGGCGTTGGCGAAAGCCATGCCAGCCATAGTTGAAGCATGAGCCATTTTTTCCCTCGCTTTTTCATTGCGCTCTCCCTCTGAATAGCATAGTGGGAGATATTTGAAAATCAGACGGATGGATTCAAGTGCCAGTCCGTTGGTATACTCAGAAGCAAGAACGGATACATAGGCTTCCATAGCGTGGACAAGTGCATCAAATCCTGATGCTGCAGTCAGTCCTTTTGGAATCTTCATCATGAGTTCCGTATCGATGATTGCCATATGTGGAGTCAGTTCGTAATCAGCCAGCGGATATTTGACGCCTGTTTTCTCGTCGGTTATGACCGCGAATGGAGTCACTTCCGAACCTGTTCCTGAGGTGGTAGGGACTGCGATGAAGGTCGCCTTTTCGCCCAGTTTCGGGAAAGGATAGATTCTCTTTCTGATATCCATAAAACGCATGGCCAGATCTTCGAAGCGGACTTCAGGATGCTCATAGAGTGTCCACATGATTTTTGCAGCATCCATGGGTGACCCTCCACCAAGAGCGATGATCACATCGGGCTTGTAGCTCAGCATCTCCTCTGCACCTTTTTTCGCGGTGGAAAGGGTAGGATCTGGTTCAACATCCATAAATATTTTGAAGTCGATGTCCTGTTCTTCCAGAATTCTGATCATATTTCCACAGTAACCGAGATTGTAGAGTACCCGGTCAGTCACGATATAGGCTTTCTTCTTCTTCATCTCGGTAAGCTCTTTCAGTGCAACTTCGAGTGCACCGTATTTGAAGTAGATTTTCTGGGGAACTCTGAACCAAAGCATATTCTCTCTCCTCTCTGCCACTGTTTTAATGTTCAGCAGGTGTTTTACACCGACATTTTCACTGACGGAGTTTCCGCCCCAGCTTCCGCAGCCGAGTGTAAGAGAAGGTGCAAGCCTGAAGTTGTAGATGTCACCTATGGCGCCTTGGGAAGAAGGCATGTTGATGATGGTTCTTCCGGTTTTCATGCGGCTGCCGAAGAGCTGCATCCTTTCCTTGGAGCGGATCTGATCGGTGTAAAGTACAGAAGTGTGTCCGAACCCGCCAAGCTTGACCAGTGCGTCCGCTTTATCCAGTGCGTCGTTGAAATCTGATGCTTTATACATGGCCAGTACCGGAGACAGCTTTTCATGGGCGAATGGTTCATCATCGGAAATCTCTTCCACTTCGCCGATGATCACCTTGCTGTTCTTTGGGATTTCAAGTCCTGCAAGAGCAGCAATGCGACAAGCGCTCTGTCCGACGATCTCAGCATTCAGTGTTCCGTTCTTCATGATGACCTTTCTGACCGCATCTGTTTCCTCAGCGGAAAGCAGATACGCACCACGCTCTGACAGTTCCTTTTTCACTTCCTCATAAACTTTATCAAGGACGATGATGGACTGCTCTGATGCGCAGATGACACCGTTATCGAAGGTTTTAGAAAGCAGTACCGAACTCACAGCCATCTTGATGTGAGCAGTCTCGTCGATGATGGCCGGTGTGTTTCCTGCGCCAACGCCTATTGCAGGTTTACCTGATGAGTAGGCTGCCCTCACCATACCGGGACCGCCTGTTGCAAGAATAATATCAGCAGAAGCCATGACCTTCTGGGTCATTTCCAGAGAAGGTTTATCGATCCACCTGATGATTCCTTCAGGAGCACCCGCTTTAACAGCGGCTTCCAGTATGATCTTTGCTGTGGCGATGGTAGAGTTCTTTGCTCTAGGATGGGGGGAAAAGATGATCGCATTTCTTGTTTTTAGTGCTAGGAGCGCTTTGAATATGGTTGTGGAGGTAGGATTTGTGGTAGGTATAACTGCGGCCACAATACCGATAGGTTCAGCAATCTTCATGAGGCCATTGGAATCGTCTCTTTCGATGACGCCGCAGGTTTTATCGTTCCGATACTGATTGTAGATATATTCCGAGGCAAAATGATTCTTGATCACTTTATCTTCAATAATGCCCATGCCTGTTTCCTCGACAGCGAGCTTGGCTAATGTGATTCTATGATTATTGGCGGCAAGTGCAGCCTGTCTGAAAATCTCATCTACCTGGTCCTGAGTATACTGACTGAAGATCTCCTGCTGCTTGCGAAGTTCCGATAATGACTGTTCCAGTTCTTCTACGGTAGTAATCGGGTTCATATTCAACACGTCCTTTGTTAATTTATTGACAATCAAATCATAACATCTCAAAATTACATAGTCAATATAGTTTCGTAAAATATTGTGATTTAATTATCAATAATATAAGCAATGCTCAGTTAAACGGTTACATAATTGAATAAATGATAAAATGAAAGAAGAATCGGATAAGTACGAAAATGAAAATGATTGATCATATTGGTTTTGAGAGAGGAAATATTGGTATAAAACTCTGATTCTTGTTAAATATATAACAAAATAAGAAGGATTAACATATTCATGATTTTCCGTTGGGTTCCTAGTGAAATCGACAATTCTGTTTTCATTAGCTGCAGAACCATCCCCTGAGATTACAAAGGAAAAAATCACGTCTCTGATTCCAGATTTGATGAAATAAACAAAATATAGACAGAAACCGGTGAAGAATCCTTTAAAACAGTGTTATATTTTGATGACGTTCTTGAATTCTCACGTTTTTGATGCGTATAATCTGATATTGTATCGAGATGAAGATACTGACAATAAGTTATCTCAGGAGGGTTAAAGGAAAATGAATCATATAGACAAAATAATTTCGTTAATGGATAAAGCAAAGAAAGAAAATCCGCTGGTCGATTTTCTCATCAACTATGTTACAGCAAATGAGCTGACCAGTATCACTTCTTATTTCGGAGGTACACCTGTCATGACAGATGACCCTATCGATGCAGCTGAGGTTGTTGAGTTTGCGAAAGTGGATGCACTGGTATTCAATATCGGAACAGTAACCAACAAACAGGTAAATGCCATGATCGAAGCTGGGAAGAAGGCAACAGAACTGGGTGTTCCGATCATTCTTGATCCTGTGGCGGCAGGCGCAACTCCTTTCAGATCACAGTCCATCAGAAGAATGCTTGAGGAGCTCAAGATTTCCGTCATAAAGGGAAACCTTGCAGAGATCAAGGCATGCCTTGGTGTTCAGACCACATCCAAGGGAGTAGACTCCAATGAGGATGAATCGGAAGCTGAGAAGTATGTAGTGGCTCTTGCAAAGAAGTATGGATGTGTTGTTGCCATGACTGGTATAGAAGATGTCATCAGTGACGGAGAAAGAGTAGCAAGAATAAAGAACGGTTCACCGAACCTGCCTAAGGTTATCGGAACAGGATGCACCATCGGAGCACTTGTAGGGACCTTCAGCGGTGTTACGGATGATTACTTCTACAGTGCCATGACAGGAGTCATCATTATGGGGATAGCAGGTGAAATTGCAGATACCATGAGAAATGAGGGAGAAGGCTACTATACCTACAAGCATCACCTTCTTGATACTCTGTCCATCCTGACCAATGAACAGGTTAGAGAAAGAGCAGATATCATAGATGTAACCTATGATGAGATGGCAGTTTAGGAGGAAGTAATGAATTTAAAGGATCAGATGAAGAAGCTCTATGATCAAAAATTTGAAGAGAAGTATCCATTGGTCTGTTTTCTGACCAATTATGTCACGGTGCTTGATCTTGTGGATATGTGCATCCATTCAGGAGGTTCTCCGGTTCTGACCGATGAGATCTCTGAAGCACATGAAATGGTGGAGTTTTCAGGCTCTGATGCTGTAGTTATGAATTTTGGAACAATCAACAGGGAATACCTCGATATCATGACCATGACAGGGGTTACGGCAAACCGTGCCGGTGTTCCGGTGATTCTGGATCCGGCCGCAATAACCGCATCATCCTTCAGAAAATACGCCATCACCCATCTTCTGGATGAGGTCAAAGTCTCGATTTTGAAGGGAAATCTCGGAGAAATCAAGTTTATCCTGGGCTATGAGACAAAAAACAAAGGAATCGATTCCTTTGAAGATGAAACAGGAGGAGAGAAATACTGCATTGAGCTTGCGAAGAAACTGAACACGGTTGTGGTGATGACAGGAAAAACGGACATCATAACCGATGGTGAAAGAATCGCAAGAGTTTCCAATGGAAATGCGAAACTGAAGAAAATCTGCGGAGCAGGTTCATCCGTTGCCTCGATCATGGCCACTTATTCGGGACTGACCGATGATTATTTCCTCAGTGCGACGCTGGGGGCAGCTGTCATGGGAGTGGCCTCGGAGCTTGCGGAGGAAAGGATGACCGAAAAAGACGGAATCAGAACCTTCAAAGCATATGTTCATGATGCTGTATCGATGCTGACTACAGAAGAGCTCATGAAGAGAGTGAACCTGGAAACCAGATAGACTAAAAATGACCTCATCCGATCTTGATCAGATCAGATGAGGTCATTTTTTATTCTGATTTCTTCTCTATATCTGATCAGATGGGCTAAGAATACCCGTACAGGCGCAATATTCAAGGAAAGTTCAATCCCTGTTAATTACATTTCGATAGGATAGAAGAAAATAAGATATTGAGGTGAAAGTTAATGTATGAGTCCGTTTTAAGAAAAGAAGCGCTTTCTCTCTGGCTGGATACAAAAAATATTCATAGTTTTCCGGCGGTTTCTAAGGATGAGGAATGTGATGTGCTGGTTGTCGGGGGTGGAATAACAGGAGTCACTACAGCCAATCTGCTGTCAAAGGAGAATGTGAATGTCATACTCGTGGAGGCTGATCGGTTTTTGAATCTCACAACAGGAAATACCACAGCCAAGGTCACTTTTCAGCATGACCTCATCTACAGACATATCCTCGACAAGTATGATCTGAATACCGCAAAACTATACTATCAGGCTCAGCGGGAAGGGATGTCCTTTATTGAAAAAATGGTGAAAGAACATACAATCGAGTGCGGTCTTACAAAAGCTTATGCCATGATCTACGCCCATGATGATGAGGGAGTAAGAAAGCTTAAGAGAGAACATGAAGCTTATGAGAAGATCGGAATAGAAGGAAGGATGGTCGATCTGGTTCCTTTTGGACTGCCCGGAGTTTCAGGACTTAGGGTTGAAGACCAGATGGAATTTGATCCGGTAAGATATCTGACACATCTTCTGTCTGATCTTAAAGAAACAGGTGTGAAGATGTTTGAGCATTCAAGAGCTGTAGACCTTGAAGAAGAAAATGGAATGAAGATGGTGAAGATGGAAAACGGAAACGTGATTCGGGCAAATCGTGTAGTGGTGGCTACAGGTTTTCCGTTTTATGACGGTTCCGGACAGTATTTCACAAGGCTTGCACCATACAGATCCTATCTGGTCGCTTTTCCGGTGGAGAAAACTGAAGATGCGATGCTGATTACAGCAGGTGAACCGACCTATTCTATCCGTTATGCTGAAAAAGATCACCGGAAGTATCTTCTGATCGGAGGAAGGGGGCATAAGGTCGGACAGGAAGATTCTGCTCATGATTCCTATAAGGAGCTCATGAGATTCGGCAGAAACTATTTTTCCGTTAACGAGCCAAGCCATAGATGGTCCGCTCAGGATTATGAGTCACTGGACAAAATGCCGTACATCGGGAAAATCTCATCAAAAGTTCAGGGTGTCTATGTGGCAACGGGGTTCAGAAAATGGGGGATGACAAATGGAACATTCGCTGCAATTCTTCTTACGGATACGCTCATGGGAAGAGAATCGCCCTATAAAGATATCTTCCTCCCCAGCAGAGGTGAGATCAGAGAAAACCTAGGAAAAGCAGTGAAAGAAAATCTTAATGTGGCAAAAGAGATGATTATGGGGAAAGTGGCTTCGAAGAAAACCGAGCTCAGCGAAATCGGTCTCGAAGAAGGAGGAATCGTCCGGCACCGTGGAAAACGTGTCGGAGCGTATAAGGATTCAAGCGGTAAGCTGATCATGGTGGATGCCACCTGTACGCATCTGGGGTGTGAACTGATGTATAACAATGCGGAGCATACCTATGACTGTCCTTGTCATGGATCGAGATTCCGTCATGATGGAACTGTCATCGAAGGGCCTGCCGTAAAACCGCTCAAAAGTATAGAAGAGTAAACCGATAAGAACAGATGATGATGTGAGGGGAATGATTAATTCATGCCCCTCATTTTGAGTCTGACACCTGATTCTCGTGTATATGAGAATGCCGCTTCTCTCTACTTACATAATGTCTTTTTACCTCACCTATACTTAAATACGTGTTGGGATAAAGAGTTTCTTTTCCCATCCATTGAAGTTGTTGAGGATTTGTAATAGAATAATATGGTAACGCGTGCTACTATGGCTCAGTCGGTAGAGCAGCTGATTCGTAATCAGCAGGTCGGCGGTTCGATTCCGCCTAGTAGCTCCAGTTATTTTATAAGCTAGTAATTGCAATGATTTAGCAGATTAAATCGTTGCATTTTTTTATTTGCATTTTTTAGAAATCAGCTGTTCAAGTTAAATCAAAAGAGGTGTAAAAATGAGAAAAATTACTAGGGAAAAGACATCAGAAAACATTAGCTTTGAGGAGCTGTATCGTGATTTTATTAATTCACGTATTATCAAAAATGTTCGGCCAGCAACAATAACCAGCTATAATAAAAACATAAAGAACTTTCAGAAGTGGTTATCTGATAATAGTATTAATGATGTAAGTGTAATTACTAAAGAAAGAGTGAATGAATATATGATTCATTTGCAAGAAACACAGAGTAATCAATCAACTATCAATTCATACCTAAGAGCGGTAAAAGCTGTTTTATACTATGGTATGGAAGAAGAAGAGTTAAGCCTATTTAGATTCTCTTTACCTAAAGAAGATATTGAGGTTGGTGAGACTTATTCAAATGATGAAATAAAGCTATTGATTAAGAAACCTAATTTCAAGACATGTACGGATGGAGAATACAAAATATGGGCAGTAGTTAATTATATGTTAGAAACAGGGAATAGATTATCAACAGTACTAAATATTAAGGTGAGTGATGTAAATTTCGATTATAATATAGTTAGAACAAGCCATACAAAAAATAGAGATAATCAATTTGTACCTTTGACTATAACTCTCACAAAGATATTGAAAAGGTATATTCAGGATTTTAGACTTACTAAGGAAGATTATCTATTCCCAACTGTAACAGCGAAGGCGTACACATCAAGTGGATTAGCTCACGAGATAGCAAAGTACAACAAGTCTAGAGGAGTCTCTACAACAGCCACACACGCCTTTAGAAGGACATTTGCAAGTAACTACGTTACTTCTGGAGGTGACTCTCTGAATTTGAAAAGACTATTAGGCCATAAGACATTGAAAATGACAGAGAGGTATCTAAAGACATACGATAACACACACATGAGCGATATTGAGAGCTATTCAATATTAAAGCTCCATAGCAATGAAAGATTAATTACACGTAATAAATAATATAATATTAGGAGGCAATCAAAATGAAAACTATTGAAATCTTAACTGATAATCTAAAATTCGAGGTAACTACTCATGTTGAATATGGTAACTTACATATTAAAATTGAAGACCCTTTTGAGAAATATGTATCTGAGATTATGTCACCAGAAGATATAAAGATACTGATAGAAGGATTGCAGAATGCACTTAAGGAAAATGAATTAGACGAAGAATAACATAGAAAGCTCTTACAGTATAATTCTGTAGGAGCTTTATTCATTGTATCTCAAGCATTATTATGGCTGAACAAAATTATACTCTATAACTTCATTGTCATTGTCAATAATCAAAATTTTATTAAAGTCATGTTCTATATTTAAGTTATCGAAAGCTAAAGAGTAGTCATGCTTTGTAGCTAGAAAATAATTACTGCGAAGACAGAGCCATTTTTGAGACATATAAGTACTACTAAGATTTTCCATTTTTTTAGATTTCAATTTAATGGATTTTATTAACATGTTTGTTATCTGATTATCAACTACAACAGAGTGTTTATCATCGAATGATTCCATGAATCTGATTCTAGGAATACTGGATAAGTTGTCAACCTTCTTCCATCGTATATAGTTATCACAAATTATTATAGAGCCTTCAGATTCAACTAAGTAATCTGTTAATAGTAGATTTTTCACAGCTTTATAAATGCTCAAATTGAATTTCCTATAATTAATTACTGGTAGTATTATTATTAATAAGAGATTATACTTTGGATTTAAAAATGATGAGAATCTATCATTGAGTGATTCAATTATGCTGTCAAGAGGAATGATAAACTCAATTGAATTTTTAAGTTCACCATTTACTTCAATTAAGCTTGAGATATTAGTAAGTTCCAAAGCTATCTTTTCATTGTTGATTGTTAGCAGGTAATCTGGAGGGTCATCACCTTCCTCAATTGTATAATCCTTGTAATGAGGTTTTAATATTTGCTTTTCCACCATTTCAATCATTAATAGCTCATGTTGTTTCATAATAACTCAACTCCATTCATTATTCTGTAATTTCATAATGGTAATAATCATTAACCATAGATATAGTATACCATGATGTTTTCTGCATTAATTTAAAAGGTTTGGCAGATCGCACAGCCCTTTGAATAACAAAGGTAAACTAACACTAGATGAATTTTAAAAGCCCTATAAACCTCTGAAAAGGGGCTTAAAAGGCCTTTTGTTGCTATAGATTAAGATTATTATAAAGGTCTGTAATTACTTCTTTTGTTATGCCGATATATCGTAATGTCATTGATGGAGTACTATGGTTTAATACTTTTTGGAGCGTTTGCAGAATACTAGGATTGTCTCTGACATTATTAATATAGGTATGATAAGCGAATGTCTTTCTCAGCGTATGAGTTCCATAATTGCCTTTAATGTTCAATTCTCTAATTACTGATTTAATTATCTTGTGAGTACTTTCAACGGTAAGAGGGCTGTTACCTTTTCTACTTTTAAACAGCCAGTCGTCCTTACTGTAGTTAGCGATGGAGCTTAAGTATAATTCTATGGCTTCTTTAGAGCTGTTGTTAATAGTAAAGTTTCTTTTCTTATTTGTTTTCTCTTCGTATAAAGTTACATTATCCTTTATAAGGCCTTCACTATTGATGACATCCTTTATCTTTAATGATAGTAAGTCGCCAGCACGCAGGCCAACATTAATACCTACAGTGAAAAGCATATAGTCTCTGAGATTATCTTTTCCTTTCAGATAGGTTTTAATCTTTGTGATATCCTTTGTGTTTTTTAATGGTTCAACTTCTTGAGCCTTTGTTATACCTCGTGATGTTTTGGTTGAATTTTCCATATAAACCTCCTAAGAATGAATGATAAGTATTACGATAATACTATTATAAGTTAGCATTGAAGTCAACAGTTTTACAACCAATAAGCATTAAAATAGCTGTAAACCATTGATAATCAAGGTAATACAAAGAAAATTCCAATGCCAACTTTGTATATTAGTTAGCATTGGAATGTGGGGTGTTCATCTAATATATCAGAGGTTTACTAAATAAAAAGTGAAGATGGAGTCTTCATATTGCCGTTGGTGGCTCATAATTATAATGTGAGTAATTTTTCGTCCGATTGATATGTATCACCAATACAAAATAGTGCATATACAGTTTTGAATATGTCAGAATCATTATTCTTGTAGACTATTCGTGGATTAATATAGATGAGAGTATCATCGCCTAGAGTCCCTGTCTTAAGTATATGTTCTCCATTACTGAACCTGTACTCTTTAAGCTTTTTCTTAAGTTCACTAGGATTCTTTATTCCGAGAATACTGCATAAATCATTCCAATTTAGAGGATTGATTGGGGTATTTTTAGTCTTAGGATTTCTACAAAGAACGTTGTGCCAAAAACTAATATATGGAAGTATCTGATAAATAAGTGCTAATGAGCTAATATTTGAGTTTTCATATAAATCACGAATTGAGTTATTGAACATTCGTGAATAATGCTTAACTTTCTCAGCTGATCTTCCTTTAAAAACGAAACCTGTTGATACGTAGATTTTATTGTTTTCAAATCTTAGGATTCCTAATTCTGTCAAATTCTTCTTAAATCTTTTTGTTGTCACTGGTGATGTATTTAATACTTTTGGAAGGTCTTTTTCTTGAATAGGTACACTATTGTCATAAACGAGCATTCCTTCTGTATAATTTGAAAATGATGATAAATAGATAAGTCTAGCCAAATCACTTTTTGAGAGCTTAATATTCATCTGGGTTATATGTACGTAGTTTTGAATATTATAGAATGTGAAATATTCTTTTAGTTCGTCCTTTTTGCGTTTATTATCCATGGCCTTGTTCATGGCTTCTAATTGGTTTATGTATGTTGTTCTAGAATAAGGTTCAAATTTTCCGTTGTGAAAATCTTTTACTCCACGAATTGTCCATGCTCTGCGTTCTTTAGGTTGTTGTTCTTCGTTGTGGTAATTATTTATGATTAAATCCTCCTTTTGATGGGGCAAAAAAGTACAAAATATGCCATAATATGGTGCAAAAATGTTCTGTTGATAATCGTGATATATGTTGATTATCAACAGAAATCAAAGATAATAATTGTTCTTGTCCTATTAATATATTCCCATAAGCCGAGCGGCGTTTGAGCGACCCAAGGACTCTTTGATAGTGAAAATGGATTAAGTAATTCCTTTAGTATTATATAACAGTTAATAAGATTATTAGAAATTCAGCTAATAAAAATATTTGAAAATCATTCATAAATCATACCTCCTTCAATCATTCGCGGTCGAGCGCCGAAGCTTGCGAGGCAGACCGCCGAGGTGACGCTCTGCGTCTCCGAGTAGCCCCGCACGGCAACAAGGCAATAGAGAAGAGAGAAGTTCTAAATATTAAAAAAGTAAGGATACCTATTAAAGAAAATGGTTGCTCTTTCGAGGGTTTCTGGTGAAAAATTTCGTTCTCCGTTTAATACTTGTTTCATAAAAGTATAGGATATACCAATTGAGTTAGCCAAGAATATACCTTTGACTCCCATTTCCTCCATTGATTGTTTAATAACTTGTATTACCTTTTCTTGATTCATGATTTTACCTCCATTAATTAAAAGTGTTTATATTGTTATGACTAGTAGAACTTATTTATCCTTAATATTATGTTAGTAAATAGTCTTTTTATTCACCTTCATGTGTATTAAGTAGGACAGCAAGAAGGAAGGGAAGATCTGACTCCTCCCTCAGTGAGCTGAAGCTGTGCAATTAATTGAAGAGTGAAATATAATTTTCATACCATAGTACAGCTTTTTCATAAGTTTCTTGAGAAAAGCCTCGTTCGCCTTGTATTATTTGTCTTAGGTATGTGTATGAAATACCTATTTGCTCTGCAATGAGTTCTCCTTTTATTCCATGGAAACCTATAGCGCTCTCGATGACACAGATTATTGTTTCTTGTTTCATAATTTACCTCCGCTTATTTTATTGAGCTTTCATAGTATTGTAGGTGAGAGCGCAGTTTTGCAACCCTAATATATTATGTCAATGAATTTATTTTTATATTCATTTGAAATTGAAGTTTTTTCATTAATTATGGTAATATATTATAAACACATGTTCAGTTATAATAATCTCGTTCTCATGAAATTTATAAAAGGCAGACTGAGACCGTTTATGTTAGAATAGTTATATGTTTATTTGAACACTTTGGACAGATCTGAGTTGAGCTCATTTATGTATCCTTCTCAGCTAAAGCAAGTTCATATAAATAATTGTGGTGAAAAATTACCGTATGAGAATAATTAGCTATAGATGGTATGAATCAGCTGTTTAGATGGAATTGATTCGAATGATTCTCGTAGAAAATATTGGGTTTTAAAAGTTTAAATATATTAATGAAATATTATATGAGGTGAAAGATTGTTGAGTAAAAATAAAATAAGTAAAGGCTTAGGAGCTGGAGCAAGTAACAATAATAAATCAATAGATGAAAGTGTAGTATTAAATTCAATTGATTTATTTGCTGGTATAGGAGGAATAAGACTAGGTTTCGAGCAAGCATTTGGAGATAGAATTAAGACTGTATATGCCAGTGAATGGGATGCGAATGCAGTAAAAACATATGAGATGAATTTTAAAGATGACTTTGAAATAGCTGGTGATATCACAGAAATTAATGAAAAAGAAATTCCGAGTTTTGATATTTGCCTTGCTGGGTTTCCTTGCCAAGCGTTCAGCCTAGCTGGAAGAAGACTAGGGTTTGATGATGATTACAAAGGAATGGCTAGAGGTACTCTTTTCTTTGATGTAGCAAGAATATGTGAGTATCATAAGCCTAAAGTTATATTCTGTGAGAATGTTAAAGGACTTACTTCCCATGACAAAGGCAAAACCTTTAAAATTATACTAGGAACCTTAAATGAATTAGGTTATACAGTGTTCCACAAGGTCCTTAATTCAAAGGATTTTGGGGTTCCTCAGAATAGAGAGAGAATATATATTGTAGCTTTTCGAAATGATATTGCTCCAAAAATATTCAATCTCCCAGAGAAGACAAACGATAGTGTTGTGTTAAGCGATATAATCGAAGATAAAATAGTATCTGTGAAGTACTACCTTAGTAATCAATATCTAGACACACTACGAAAACATAGGGCACGACATGAAGCTAAAGGAAACGGATTTGGATATGAAGTAAGAAACCATAATTCCATAGCAGGAGCTATTGTATGTGGTGGAATGGGAAGAGAAAGAAATCTCATAATAGATGATAGGCTAGAAGATTATACTCCAGTTACTCATATAAAAGGAGAAGTTAACCGAGAAGGTATTAGGAAAATGACCCCTCGAGAGTGGGCGAGACTTCAAGGGTTTCCAGAAGACTATAAGTTAGAACTCGCAGATGTACATCTATATAAGCAATTAGGTAATTCTGTAACAGTTCCAGTAATAAGAGCAATTGCTGAAAAAATTAGAGAGGTATTAGAATGATAACAGGGAACAAAGGTGAATGGAGTGAAATATATACTTTATTCAAATTGCTAGGTGACGGAAAGATACATGCTGCTGATAGTAATCTGAACAAACTAGACTCAGTATATTTTCCAATAATTAGAGTGCTGAGAGAAGAAGTTGCTAAGCAAATATATGAATATAAGATTGATAAAAAGATTCAAGTATACAATGAAGATGTATTATTAACAGAGATTGACCCAAGTGAATTTACTTCAGAAGCCACATACTTATTCAATCAAATTCTTACTGGGACAGGTTCTTTCTATATAAGTCGTACGGAGGCTTTTATGAACAGTATTGGTTGTTTAAAGATTGCAGCTCCTTCACAAGACAAGACAGATATTTTAATGGAGATTCACGATATCCAGACAGGGTATACTTCAATGACAGGCTTTAGTATAAAGTCAAAACTAGGTACACCCGCTACTCTTGTTAACGCTTCTAAAGCAACTAATTTTATTTTTGAATTAGTCGGTGCTTCAGATGAAATGTGTAATGATATTAACTTAATAAGTACTCGAAGCAAACTAATAGATAGATTGAATTATATCAAAACAAATAGTATAGAATTAAAGTATTTAGAGACAAATAATACTTACTTCAAAAGCAATCTAATGCTCATAGATAGCAACATGAACGAGATACTTGCATATGCAATAAAGTATTCTTATTTAAGTAATGTGAAGTCATGTTTAGAAATTGTAGAATTACTTGAGAAAGAGAATCCTTTAAAATATCCTGACTCTGGATTTTATACATATAAGTTTAAAAAGTTTTTGACTGCTATTGCTCTTGGAATGAATCCTTCTAAGAAGTGGAGCGGTAAGGATGATGCAAATGGTGGTTATATTATTGTAAAGGCAGATGGAGATGTTCTCGCTTATCATTTATACAATAGAAATCAGTTTGAAGATTACTTACTTAAGGATACTTGCTTTGAGAGAGGAAGTACTAGTAAACATGATTATGCTGATGCCTATGATATTGATGGAAAGAAAGCTATTAATTTAAACTTGCAGATTCGATTTAATAAATAAACTCTATTACATATTAATATTTGCATTTCAACAGGGTATCTCTAGTAACAGTAGGATGAGCTGGAGGAGGAACGAGTTAAGCCTGTAGTTCCTAAAGTATAAGGATATTTGAGAAGAGTCTATTCAGTAAATTATGAATATGGTGGAGGATATATGTGTGTTATTGTACAAGAAACCATAGGAGAGGAAATTAAGAAATTTAGAAAGAATAAAAGGCTGTCTCAGAAAGAATTGGGAAGTCTAATAGGGTTATCTAATACTTACATATGTGATATAGAAGTAGGGCGAACAACTCCATCTTTAAAATTGTTGCTTAAGATTTTCAATGTCTTAGAAGTATCAATAGTAGGAGTCCAAAAATAGTATAAATAAAGGATTTATTTACAATTGATTTTGTACTATACTATATAAATCAGCTGTTCTAAAAAGTATAGATTAGAGAAAATGGCAAGTTGAGAATTAAGTATACAAACTAAATACGTTGCAACAACTAGCTTCTAATATGGTAACGCGTGCTACTATGGCTCAGTCGGTAGAGCAGCTGATTCGTAATCAGCAGGTCGGCGATTCGATTCCGCTTAGTAGCTCCATTTTCTAAAGCAGTGATCTGATGATTCGGATTGCTGCTTTTATGATTTAGGTGTTTTTCTATCTAAGCCTATATGGTATGAGATTCAACAGAAGGAGATAATACGGAGACTCTTAATTCATGAAATCTGGCGATTCATCTGACCATTCTACAGGACCTTCGTTATCTTCAATGAATTTTCTCCATACTTTTCCTGTCTCCTTATCAAATATGATTAGATTTGAGTCGTTTGCAGAAATCATCTCATATCTGCTGTAACCTGCTGTTTCACTTTCCGTGATAGAAGAAGGACTGTTACTTCCTCTAAATGTAAAGAATAGTGTACCTGATAACATTGTAAATCCGATGAGAATTGTTATTATGATGGAAATATAGTACTTTTTATCCAACTTTATTCTCCTTTTCAGTATATTGTTAATTTAGATATGTTATAAATAATTATATATTATGAAACACAGTATCAAAAGAAGAAATTCTATAAAGATATTCATTTCAACCGATTTCATAATGAGGGATATCAGTAATCTTCTCAATCATAAAAATGAGATTCACACAATGACTTTGAACAGGTGGCGGATCAGTAATTTTACACATTTTGAGGGAGTCGAAGGAGAAAAACGGATTCAGCAGGATACCTGTTTTGGTCAATAAAGATTCACCAGTACCGAGTGAATACTGCTTATTCAAAAAATAAAAAATTTTAGATATGTGTCAGATTTATCTTTTCGTATGCGAATATATAGAGTAAGAGAATAGATTTAGATTGATGAGGTGGTGATGTGTTGTCAGATCAGGATTTAATGAAGCTCTTCCAGGTGAACCCTGAGAAAGCTCTCGATAGAACAATGGACTTATATGCGGGGTTAGTATATTACATCGCTTCAGAAAAATTAAAGGGATTATGCTCAAAAGAGGATATTGAGGAATGCGTCATTGATGTATTTCATGAAGTGTACAGGCAAAGAAATCGGATCGACCTGGCAAAAGGATCATTTAAAGCTTTAATCGCAGTTATTGCAAAAAGAAAAGCAATCAGCATCTATCGAAGCCAACAAAGTAAAGCTCGTCTGACATCATCGTGGGACGATGTTTCAGGCGTTCCTCTTTATGAAGATCATGATACTGAACAGATTGTAGTGGATAAAGAACATCAGTCTGAGATAATCTGTGTGATCAGATCGTTAGGTGAACCTGATAGTGAAATCTTCATACGTAGATATTATTTTGGACAAAGCACAAAATCAATCGCGGCTGATCTTGGTCTGAAAGAAAATACCGTCGATAAAAAAGTGTCCCGAGGTCACCTGAAGCTAAGAGAACTACTAGGAGGTGTCTAATGTGGATGATAAACTAAGAGATATTCTGGATGAACTAGACGAAAAACAGACATCTATTCTCCTGGAAAATGAAATGTACTACGATGTGGACAAAGCAGCGCTTAAAAGAATCAAAGCTTCTGTGCATAAGAGGGTTAGGGCTGATCAGAAGCCAAAAGTGTTCAAAAATAAAATCCTGATCAGTGCCGCTGCAGTGCTTCTGGTTTTTGCAACACTCCTTTCTTTTGGATCTGATAACATATCCGATACTTTAAAGCGGGTTTTTGATTACATACCCGGATATGGAATGAATAGTTCTCCAGGTAAAGGCAGCGCAGGTGAGATTCCGCAGCAGGTGCTTGATATGGTGGAGAATAGAAGAGTCATGAACAGCCTCACTAAGGAAAAATACACCATAGGTGAGAAAGGCTACAGAGTGAATCATATTAATTTTGATAAACTGGACATGAGTGATCCCAGCTTGGAGAAACTGATGACAGAAGAAGAGCAGTGGCTGTTTATCATTGAAAATAAGGGCAGTTCATATCTCAGTATGCTTATCGGAAAGTACCAGGGAAAATATGATGTGCTGATGTATGGAGGAGGGGCAGAAATGTTCTACCATACCCTAGCCCTCGCAGACCCTCTGAAAACTGGTAAAGCTGACCTTTTGGCTTACGGTGGAGATTACTATTTCATCAGTGAGGAAAGTCAGGTTTATCAGATTCCTGATACCAGATCTCAATATGAGCGGAATCCATCATTATTTGATCATCCGATCAGTGAAAAAATCGGTGTTGATCTTATTCTAGCAAACTATGATGACTACATGAATGCTGATGATTCAGAGAGTAAATTAGGAGCTGTTGGACTCGTGGAACAGTATCATGAAGAACAGAGTAAATAACGGGGAAAATCGGTGTAGAACATGCATCGATTTTTTTGTGGCGTAAATCTTCATATCCGTAGATCATTCTGTGCGATAAGAATTAGTACAGTCTTCATGAATTAATGTCAAAATTCGCAAACTTATTAATAATATTTAAATTATCTAAAATACTAGTCGAAATCATAGTTAAAATATTGACAGTATAGCGGATATGAAATAAGATTTTATCATACTATAGATTATTATGTGAGTTAAATACAAAAATAAATTTGTCTGGTGGTTATGTTATGAAGTTAAGTAAACGTTGGACCGGTATCATCCTTTCCGCAGTTATACTGACAGCTGCCATGTTTATTCCGCCCTCGGGAGGTCTCAGTGTAGAGTCTATTCGCGCACTGAGCATACTTCTGGTGACAATGATCCGTAAGCGGTCATTAATCGGATGGATATTTTTCGAAAGTCAAATATGGGATAATTA